>DQUE01000212.1 GCA_015662405.1 Sulfurimonas autotrophica
AGGTTGAAGAGTTTCATAAAAGTGGTCACGCTCGTGGTGCACTTCAAGTTCGCTCTAAAGCTGGAATGCAAGCTTTAATGCAGAAAATTGAAGGGAGAAACCATCCTAAGTTTAAAAATTCACCTGAGGCTACTGGATGTATGCAGTGCCATGGTTCAATTATTGAACTTGATTCAAACAAACAACCAACTGCTGAAACTTGGCCAAACTATGGTATTGGTAATGTCTATCCTGATGGTGGTGTAGGTAACTGTAAATCTTGCCATAGTGTTCATAAGTTCTCTATTGAAGAGGCTCGTAAACCTGCTGCTTGTGCGAGCTGTCACTTAGGTCCTGATCATCCAGATATTGAAATTTACAATAACTCTATGCATGGTCATATTTTTAATGCAGAAGGAAATACGTGGAGATATGATTCTGCACCTGATGCATGGGAGCCGGGTGATTATCGCGCACCAACTTGTGCAACTTGCCATATGAGTGGTATTGGTAATTTGAAAACTACTCACAATGTTAGCCGACGACTTAAATGGAATATTTGGGCACCAATTTCTAAACTTAGAGATGGTGGATATGAAACTGCTGTAACAGAGTATGAAAAAAGTGGTAAATTCACAAAAGGTAATCCTTTAGCAGGTCATCCAGATGGACATAAAGCTGGTCGTGCAGAGATGGAACAAGTATGTAAGTCTTGCCATACGACACTTCATACTAAAAGTTTTTTCAAAATGGCTGATCAACATGTAGAGCTTTATAATGAGTATGCTAAAGAAGCAAAAGGCATGATTGATGAGTTAACTAAAAAAGGTCTAATGATGAAAGATAAGTGGTCTGATCCTGCATTTAAAGTTTGGTATCACTTATGGCATCATCAAGGACGACGCATGAGACAAGGTGCGCTTATGGGAGGTCCTGATTATGCTCACTGGCATGGTGTGTTTGAACTTCAACAAGATATTCGTGAGTTGAGAGCAATCTACAACAAAAGAATCAAAAGTGGAAAAATAGAACACTAGTTAGTTTGATGAGGGGTGAGTCCCCTCATCCATTGATAAAAGATTAATATATCATCATTTAAAAGTGGTGTTATATGAATCTTTTAAATCTCACGAAACGCTATCAATAAAAGGATATTGAATTTTGAAAAAGCTACTATCTACACTCACACTGTTTTTATTATTACAGGTCTCTGCTCAGGCTGCTGAAGTTTTAGCAATAGTAAATGGTTACAAAATTACAACAGATGTAGCACCTAAAAATTTTAATGATTTCGATCGTTTGAAAAAACACAAAATAGTAGATAGACTCATTGAAAAATATCTAGCAGCAAACTATGCACTCAATACAGACATTGTCAATGATCCAAAATATCAAAAGGTTTTAAATCATGTTTTACATCTATCTTCAAAGCCTAAAAAAAATGAAATGTTGGTTTCTACTTTAAAAAAACCTTCCGGATATACAGATGAACAGCTATTTAGCAAAAAAGGTCTTTTAGCTTTTGATTTTCTTTTGGAAGAGAAAGTAAATTCTATGAAGCCTGATGAAAAAGCCCTGCAAGAGTATTATAAAAGAAATAAGTTTAAATATGATACTCCGGCGATGGTTGAGCTTGCTACAATTGTAGTAGATAGTAAAGAAGAGGCCAAAAAGATAACAGAAGAGTTAGAAGACTCTAAAGGAAACTATAAACTTTTTAGTTCGTTGGCAAAAAAGTATTCAAAAGCTCCTGATGCCATGAGTGGTGGATATATGGGAAAAATACCAGTAAGTGATCTTAATGAAGAGATAGGTAAATATATTTTGCCACTCAAAAGAGGTGAATATACTAAACCTATTAAAACAGTTTTTGGGTATCAAATTTATTATGTAATAAACCAAATTCCAGCTGTTAATACAACATTTGATATGGTAAAAGAGAGAGTAGAAGATGAATTTATTCGCAAAGAGGCTAAAAAATGGGCATTTGACACTATTCATCAACTGAAAAAATCTGCTAAAATAGAAATTAAAGTTAAATAGATCAAAATTATGCAAGAATTCTAATAGAAAAGTACTTTTTCCTTGACTGTTATTAAGAGATATTTATTTTAAATACCACCCTTTAGTATCTTCTATTATCTTACTTTTAGTATAATAATTTTTTTAAAAGGTTTAATAATGAAAAAAATCCTCTCTTTTGTTGGTTCAATGCACACGATGGCAATTTTAATGCTTCTTTTTGCATTTGCTATAGGATACGCGACTATAGTTGAAAATGACTACGGTACAATGACTGCAAAAGCAGAAATTTATAATGCACGGTGGTTTGAAGTTTTACTGGGTCTCCTTGCACTAAACCTCTCCTATAATATCTATAAATTTAAAATGTATACGCTAAGTAAAGCTCCTGTTTTTATCTTTCATATGGCATTTTTGATTATACTCTTTGGTGCTGCAGTAACAAGATATTTTGGTTATGAAGGCACGATGCATATTCGTGAAGGTGGCACTTCTTCTTCTATTGTAAGTGCAGATCCTTACATTGATATCAAAGTGAGTGATGGCAACGAGACAAAACACCTCTCTTCGATTTTTTACCTATCAAAAAAAGGGGATAATGATTTTAAAGCCTCTTTTACACTGCAAGAGAAACAAGTTGATGTAAAACTTGTGCAATACATTCCAAATGCGATAGAAACAATAGTAGCAGACAAGAGTGGAAAAGCTATTGCAAAACTTATGATTACTGGTGGGGGCAAAGGAAAACCGGTAGCTTTGCAAGAGGGTGAGTTTTATGATGCAGGTAATTTTGTTCTAGATTTCAGTTCAGGCGAGCATTTTAATAAACCTGTTATTACTATGTTTATTAAAAATGGTAAATTGTATATGAAACATAGTATGCAACTCTCTTATCTAAAGATGGCTGATCGTTCTCAAGGAAATTTACCTGCAAATGATAATGAAGAGTTTGCTAAAAGAGTGCTTTATAGTACAGAGTTAGGTGGTTTTGTATTACGAGATTTTATGCTTCACGCACATAAAAAAGTTGTTTCAGATCCAAACTCTCAATTGAGGGCTTCAGGTGTAGATGCTTTAAAATTTTTAGTACAGACGCAGGGGGTGCAAAAAGAGCTCTTTGTCTATACACAAAAAGGGCTTTTGGGTATACCAAATAGTGTAGATATAGATGGTTTCCATGTGAGTATTGCGTATGGATCAAAAGAGATAAAACTTCCATTTAAGATTAAGCTTTTGGATTTTCAGCTTGAGAGATATCCTGGTTCAATGAGTCCAGCATCGTATGCAAGTGAAATTGTGCTTATAGATAAAGAGATGGGTATTAATATGAGATATAGAATATATATGAACCATATTTTAGAGCATAGAAACTATAGATTTTTTCAGGCCTCTTACGATATGGATGAAAAAGGAACAGTATTGTCAGTAAATCATGATCCAGGAACCTTGCCAACATACATTGGGTACTTTCTATTAGCGTTTGGCATGTTTTGGGCGCTTTTTTCAAAAAAACATAGATTTGCAAAACTTTCAGCAAAAGCGAAAAAAGCAAGTGAATGCAAAATTGTTCCTGTAGTTCTTATGGTTGGATTGGCTTTTGCTATTACACCGGCACAAGCAACTGAGCTTGATCCGTCGATTAAAGCAATACTCTCGTTTGATAAAGATCATGCACAAAAATTTGGACATTTGATAGTGCAAGATACACAAGGTCGTATGAAGCCAATTGATACGCTTGCTATAGAGGTTTTGGCAAAAATACATAGAAGTGCTACATTACAAGTTGGCAACACAAATTTAAGTGCCAATCAGGTTATTTTGGGGATGATGATACGTCCTGATATTTATAGAAATATTAAACTCATTCGTACACATAATGAGAAGATAAACGAGGTTATCGGAATTAAAAAAGATGCAGAATATGCTTCATTTGCGCAATTTTTTTTAGATGCTGAAGGAATGGGTGGATATAAACTTTTAAATCTTGTTGAAGAAGCTTCAAGAAAAGCACCAAAAGATAGAAATAAGTTAGATAAAGCTGCTTTGAAAATTGATGAAAAAGTCAATGTTGTATATATGGTTTTTACAGGTTCATTGTTGCGAATTTGGCCAAAACCAAATGATTTGAACAACAAGTGGTATGCCACTATTGAAGCGTTAAAAACATTTGAACCAGAGCAGGCTTTGAAAATCAGAAGAGTTGCTGTTGAGTATTTTACTGCTGTTGATGCTGCTCTTTCAACTGGTGAGTGGGGTAGAGCTGATGTAGGATTGCAAAAGATAGATGAATACCAAAGATTTTACGGTTCAGCAGTCTATCCTAGTAAAAATAAAATCAAAGCAGAGATTTTTTATAATCATACAAATGTATTTGAAATGCTTTGGCCTCTCTATTTTGTTGTGGGATTTGTGTTGTTGATTTTAAGTTTTATTAAAATTCTTAAACCTACATTTCAAATGCAAAAGATAACAAAACTCTCTTTAGCTCTTTTGGGTATTTTCTTTATCGCACACACAATGGGGCTTGCATTGCGATGGTATATTTCAGGGCATGCTCCATGGTCAAATGGTTTTGAATCAATGACATATATTGCGTGGGCAACAGTTTTGGCTGGATTTATCTTCTCAAAACAGTCACCTATAACTTTGGCATCGACCTCTATTTTAGCAGGTCTTATACTGTTTGTAGCACATTTGAGTTGGATGAATCCTCAAATCACAAACCTTGTGCCAGTACTTAACTCCTACTGGTTGAGTATACATGTATCAATGATTACAGCAAGTTATGGATTTTTAGGGCTTGGCGCTTTGCTTGGTTTTATTACTTTACTGCTTTTTATATTAAAAAATGAAAAAAATGAGAAGCAGATTGCACTCTCAATAAAAGAGTTAAATGCGATCAATGAGATGAGTTTAATGATAGGACTTGTCCTTTTGACTGTAGGAAACTTTTTAGGTGGTGTTTGGGCAAATGAATCTTGGGGGAGATACTGGGGATGGGATCCAAAAGAGACATGGGCATTAGTGACGATTTTAATTTATGCTGTTGTTATACATGTGCGGTTTATTAAGTCTGTTTACAATGATTTTAACTATAGTGTTATTTCACTTTTGGCTTTTACTTCGGTTTTAATGACTTACTTTGGCGTTAACTATTATCTTGCAGGTATGCACTCTTATGCAAAAGGTGATCCAGTGCCTATTCCTGATTTTGTACCAGTAACATATGCTATAGTATTTATAATAATAGCACTTGCGTTTAGAAATAGAAAACTAGCATAAAGTTCGAAGCAAGGTTTTTACTTTGGAGTTTAAAGGTTTTGATAAAAAAACACTTTCATTTTTAGATTCTATAAGAAAAAATAATAATAAAGAGTGGTTTAGTGCGCATAAAGATGAGTATGAAGCATTAATACTCAATCCATCTCGTAGTTTTGTTACAGAGATGGGAGAACATCTTCAAGCATTAGTACCTACTATCAATGCAATCCCAAAAATCAATAAATCGCTATACCGAATATACCGTGATTCAAGACGTCCAAATGCGACAGCTCAACCTATAAAAGAGCGTATAGGCATTATATTTTGGCAGGGAAATACAAAACGTATGCAAAGCTCATCGCAACAATTTATGTATGATGTGAGTTTACGGGTTGCAAATGATTAATATTTTCCAATATGATCTTCCTGCAGCCGACAATGAGTATTTTACAACTCTTGTAAAAGAGAAAAATGTAGAGATTAAAACAATAGTGAGCAACACTTTAAAAACGCCACAAACATTTATACAGGATTTTGATGAATGGGTAGTAGTTTTAAAAGGCTGTGCGAAATTGGAAATAAATGGTATACTTCACACATTAAAGGCAGGAGATTCGCTCTTTATCCCTGCAAATACAAAGCATACACTGCTTCAAACAAAAAAGGTTGTTGTTTGGCTTGCAGTCTATATTTATGAGGGAGAGAATTGAAGAGAGAAGCTATAGTTTTGCTAAACATGGGTGGACCAAATAATCTCAATGAAGTTGAGATGTTTTTGAAAAACATGTTCGCTGATAAAAATATACTTACCATAAAAAGCAATGTAGTACGAAAAATTGTAGGTGGATTGATTGTTTTTAACCGTGTTGAGTCTTCTCAAGAGATATATAGAGAACTCGGTGGAAAATCACCTTTAGTTGGGCATACAAAAAAGCTTGTAGCAAAACTGCAGGAAAAGCTAGGCGAAAATATTATAGTCGATTTTGCTATGCGATATACACCTCCTTTTACCTGTGAAGTTATTGAGCGTTTAAACAAAGAAGATGTAGATAAAATATATCTTATTCCCTTGTATCCACAATACTCAACAACAACAACGAAATCATCACTTGAAGATTTTGAAGAGTGTTATCATAAGAGTGGAGGAAAAGCACTTTTAGTAGAGACAAAGCATTTTTTTGAAAATAAAACTTATAACAGAGCGGTGATTGAGAATATTAAAAAAACTGTCGGTAAGAGCAAATATCAAGACTTTGATCTTATCTTTTCAGCACATGGGTTACCTCAAAAAATAGTCGATGCCGGTGATGTGTATGAAAAACATGTCAATCGTCACGTAGCTATTTTAAAAGATATGATGCAAGAAGAAGGAATGGATTTTCATGATGTTCATTTGGCATATCAATCAAAAGTAGGGCCTATGAAATGGTTAGCTCCTTCACTTGAAGAGAAACTGCAAACTGTTCGTAATCGGGGTATTATTATCTTTCCTATAGCATTTACAATTGATAACTCTGAAACAGATTATGAGTTACATGTAGAGTATAAAGAAATAGCACAAAAGTTGGGATTTAAAGAGTATAGAGTCTGTGCATGCCCAAACGATAGTGATCTCTTTCGAGATGCTTTAATAGAGATTTATGAGAAGATGAAGTAATGCAAAAAATTGCTATTTTTGATATGGACGGTACACTGATTGACTCAAAAAAAGATATAACTATTTCAGTTAATTTCGTAAGAGAGAAAAATCACAACCTTCCGCCACTGAGTGAAGCGTTTATTGTTGCAGCTATTAACAAAGAGGTGCGAAACTTACCCGAGCTCTTTTATAATACAAAAGAGTATGAGGCAAGAGACAGAGAACTTTTTGAAAAACATTATAAAGAGCAGTGTATTAAGAACCCTTATCTGTATGATGGTATTGAAGAGGTATTAGAGTCTCTTTATCACAATGGAGTGAAGCTTTCTGTTGCGACAAATGCGCCTACACTCTTTGCAACAACCATGTTAGAACATTTACATGTAGCAGATATGTTTGATTTGATAGTGGGTGCTAACAAAGTAGAATCTTCTAAGCCAGACCCTGCAATGCTACATAAGATTTTGGATTTTTATCATTATAATAAAGATAGAGATAGAGCCTGGATGATAGGAGATAACGCTAAAGATATAAAAAGTGCGCAAAATGCAAACATTGAGGCTATTTTTGCTGTTTGGGGATTTTCTGCGCATGGTAGGCATTCTGTTATAGCCAGAGATCCAAAAGAGATACTCGATATCATCCTATAAACAGATACTAATATTTTTCTTATTTTGTAGTAAATGCTTCTTTTTAACCAGCTTTAAAATATAGAGTGATATAATTAAAAACAAACTTATTTATAAGGACAAACATGAAAAGAAGAGAGTTTTTACACACTTCACT
>DQUE01000128.1 GCA_015662405.1 Sulfurimonas autotrophica
TATTTTTACATTGATGTTGTATTATTTTACTCTATAGTATTTCTATGATTATGTGATAAAAATGTTACAGATATACACATTATAATATTTTTATCACATTAATAGATATTACTAATTTTTTTCTTTTTTTGATATTTTCTATAAAATATAATCCTTTTTATGTTTATAAGAGAAGATAAGTTTCAAATAGATAAGATTGTCTATGTAGCAGATGCTGGTATGTTTAATAAAGATAATCTTGAGGCATTTGATAAACATAAAAACAATGTCTAAGGTCTATAAAGAGCAGATAGTAAAAACTGATGACTTTATAGAGATTAATGATGATAAAATACTCTAAGATGAAGCATTGGGATGGATTAAAAGGTATAGTGACAAACAATGAGACTTTATCCCCTGAAGAGTTAATTCAGCAATACTCTAACCTATGGCAAGTTGAAGAGAGTTTTAGAATCACTAAACATGATCTGAAAATAAGACAAATTCTCTTATCTGTGCAAACATCTATACTCTATGATACATCAACTAACAAAAAGTTTGCTTTTGCCTCTAGAGTATCTGATGCTAAAAAAATCTATAAACTTATGGAAGTTCCTGTTATAACTAGACCATCTATCTTAAAATAATCAACTAAATGTAGTGCCTAAAATAAATGTGAAACATCGTAATATAGGCGTTTGTGTGTGATTTATGTCCTAAGTCGGGAGAGAATTGCTTGTAAATTGCTAATCTGTTTAGCCACTCTATGCTACAATATCGTAAGAATATTTTTTAGCACTCAAGTGGCCAAGTTGATGCGTATCTGCATCCAAGTCGGGATGAAGTCTCTTTTACACCTCATTAGAGAGGGTTCATTAACCCATCTCTACAGAATCTATCTCGCCTTTAAACTCTTCAATTGAGAAGGTAATTCTATTTGCTATCTCTTCAGCATTTTCTCTTAGTAGAGTCTTGTCTAAATGAATTTTTCGTGTATGTTTGTTGTAATCACCTAAAACATATGTGACTAAAACGTAAGGAGTCTCTGATACACTACAATTATTCACAGTAGTTTCAATGCCCGGTATACAATAGTCAATATCAATGTCTGGATCTACTGCTGCCTTATCAACAAGTGCAACAACTTTTTTTAATTTTTCTATAGTTTCAGTATCCATAATAAATTCTCCTAGAATAATATAGCTTATTTTATAAGCTTTCAATAATTATTATAACTAATTTGGAAATATTCTTGCAAAAGAGGAGGATATTCCATAAAAGAATATGCAAAGTGTGTAAAAAATACCCCTCAATTTTCGTAAATTTTTTATTCTATGTCATGATATTGTTTATATATTCTTTGTACATAATTGGGTTTTAATCCCATTATTTTTATCTCAGCTATTTCTTCTTTAATATGCTCTTTTTTTATTGCGATAAGTGTTTCCCATCGAGTAATGAGTAGCTCTTTTATTTCAGTCTCAAAATCACCTTCATATTCTGGATATGTTTGAGTAAGGACATTAATTAGATCACTTAGCTTTGTAGATTGAATTATTTCTAACTGCTCTTTGGCATCTGGTTTTTGTTCTTCTATGTAACTTTTCCATGTAAACTCTAATAAGTTTTTGATTTCTTGAACATAATCTCTCTCATCGTTAGAAAATTTTTCAACAAGCAATTTAGGAATGTCTGCAAAACTATTTGTTGTTATAATCTCTAATTCTGCTTCAAAGCCCTTAAGGTCTTCTTCGTATTCTGCTGCATCTTCATAGAGTTTGGCAATTTCAGCATTTTTACTGTTGTTATTGTTATTTTTTTTCTTTGGTGTTGGGTTTTCTTCTTCTGTAACTACACAAGCTTCTTTAAGCTCTTCCATCTGCAGTTCCATATATCGCTTAGTCTCTTCAGTAGCCATATCTATACCTCATAATCTTTTTTTGTATTTTAGATTAAATTGCACTAATTTGAAGTTAAAGAAGAAAATATTTTTGTTTCTTAGGCTTATATAAAGGTTTGATAAGTGATTTAATTGCTACGATAGTTTTTTTTTAAATTTAGGGTGATAAAATACAAAGAAAATAAAAGGATATAAAAATGTCACATACTTTAATACATAATGCAGATGAGTGTAAATATGAGTACCACATAGATGGGTATGTTGCCTATATAACTTATGATGAGCAGGATGGAAAAATGCATTTGACACATACAATTGTTCCAGATGCATTGGCAGGAAAAGGCCTTGCAAAAGCTTTACTTGAGGATGTACTTAACGAGATAGAAAAAGAGAATAAGAAGGCTGTGGCTAAGTGCTCGTATATTGTAAAATATCAGGAGAAAAACCCTGATAAAAGCCATCTGTTTATATAGAAACCAAACAACCATCTTGCATTAACCTATCTAGCCATTTAGCATGATCTTGTGTTAATGTAAGTCTATTATAGGTAAAATCCAACTCTTTTAGGTTGAGCAGGTTTGTCATTGCTAAAGGGAGTGTGGAGAGTTTGTTTTTCCAAAAAGTCAATTTTTTTAAGTTTTTTAATTGTGCAATTTCATCCGGAAGAGAGGAGAGCTGATTTGCTCCTAATTCTAACGATTGTAAATTTTTTAATGAAGCTATCTCTTTTGGTATACATGTAAGTTGATTTTCCTGTAAAAGAAGCAGTTTTAAATTTTGTAATTTGCCTATCTCCTTTGGAAGCTCTTTTAATCTATTTCCTGCAAGATAGAGTTCTTGCAAATTTTCTAACAAGCCTATCTCTTTTGGTAGTTCAGTAATTTGATTACCAAGAAGATAGAGTTTTTTTAATTGTGTAAGAGAGCCTATCTCTAGCGGTAGATGAGAAACCTGACTTCCTAGAAGATTAAGCTCTTCTAAGGTGAGTAGTCTCTGTTTGTCTCTTGGGAACCCTCTGAAATAACCACCGTTGAGATAAGAGTCATGTTTTATCCATTCTAAATCTGATATATTGTTTTTATCAGCCCAAATCCAGAGTTTTTGCACTATCTCATCACTATTAGTGCTTAATGAGGAGTTGTGCATTATTGCTTATGAAATCCCAGCAGTTTTCCAAAGAGTTTGTCTTCTGTAAGTCCCATTTTAGCTGAAGTCATGAGGTTGTTCTCTTCGTAGTATTTTACTAATTCTTGTGCATCTTGCCCTGTCATCATCGCCTGATAACCTAGTGCTGCATGCACCTCTTGCATATGAACTTCAACGCCCTCTTTTTTAGCTAGAGCCTCTACAATAAGTGCAGTTTTTACAACATCTTGTGCTTCTTTTCTGAGTGATTCTCTGAGTTGTAGAAATTTTTCTTTATCTTGTAAAAACTCTTTATGTTCTTCTTCTGTAAAGCTTTTTGTTTTTTCACGTATTTTTGCATCGATCTCCTGCTCTACAATATTATTAGGCAAGGTAAAATCAAATTTTTCAAGTAATGCTTTGACGATTTTTGGTTTTAATTCTTGCATATAGAGTTGTGAAAGTTCTTCAGAAATAATTTGGTCTGCAAATTTTTCTTTGAGTGTCTCAAGTGTAGCAGATGGGTCACTAAGAATCTTTTGGGCAAAAGCATCATCTATCTCTTCGGCTTTTTGTTCTTGAATTTCATGGAGTTTTACATCAAATTTTGTCTCTTTGCCGGCTAAATCAGCTGCTTGGTAATCTTGTGGAAAAGTAACTGTTATTGTTTTCTCTTGAGCATACTCCATACCGATAAGTTGCTCTTCAAAACCTGGTATAAAGGATTGTGAACCAATTTTAAGGTTAAATCTTTCAGCGCTACCTCCTTCAAAAGCTTTTCCATCAATGTAGCCTTTAAAATCAATGACAGCTACATCACCTTCTTTGAGAGCTCTTGGCGTGTCAATTTTCGTAAAAGGAGCCTGTTGCTGTGCAAACTGTGTAAGTTTTGTTTCTACCGCCGCTCGATCAGCTTTTGGCTTTACGAAACTTGGTATGATATCGGCATAATCTATATTTGTCTCTATCTCAGGGCTTGTTGATAATGCTACTTCAAAGTATACATTTTCTCCTTGTTGTTCATATTTTTTCAGAAGAGGTTGTCCTAAAATAGTTTCTATATTGATATTGGCTTCTTTAATTCCTGTATCAATGAACTCTTTAAATACCTCTCCAGCTGCTTCTTGTTCTATACTTTCACTTGCTGAAGCATCAGCATTTTTATCTTTAGCAAACTCTTCTTTGAATTTTGCTACTTTATTTTCTATAACACTGTTTTCAATTGTACCACTCATTATAAAGTTAATATCATCAATTTTTTTTACTGCAACTTTCACTCTAGTCCTTTTTATTTTAATAATATTATTTTAACATTATTCTCTAAAAGTAACTTTTTGTACGAAGTTGAATGAATAATAAAAGATTATTTAAATTTTATAAGGATTGTGAATAAAGAAGAGAGGAAGTCATCCTCATAAAGGATGACTTACGGATGCAGTAACTATACTGCTTCGACGTTAGGCATTTCCATCGTGATACAATCACGATTTAACATGTCAGTACATACATAAACACATAATGCACAGCCTTTACATCTATCTACATCAACCCAAGATGTATTTCCGGCTTTATCGAACATTAGAGTATTTGCTTCTGGACAATACAAAGTACAAGTATTACACTTGTACTCAGCACA
>DQUE01000070.1 GCA_015662405.1 Sulfurimonas autotrophica
TAGCAACTACAATTTTATTTTTTTTCATTTTACCTCTGCTTTGTTTTTTCCAACTATAATTACTTTTATTTTTTTGCCATTAGATTTTGCTACCCAAATAGTGTCTCCTAGCCTTCCATTTTGAAGAGCTTTTGCAGAAAAAAAGATGTTTATTGCATCTGTTTTTAAACTGACACTGATAGTAGAGCCACGTTTTACAAAATATAAACCAACTACATCTCTTGTGGTTATAGTTATACCTGCCTTTAAGTGATACTTACTTTGGTACTTGTTTTTATCTATATCCTGTAATGGCATTGCTTTAAATCTATTGAGTATTATACTATTTTTTCGTGTATTTATGCTGCTTAGTTCGCTATCTTTTTTGATATTTTTTTTCGTTACAACCACTGGAAGTGTGGCTGATATTTTATACTGAAAAAATATTTTTTTATTCTCATCTGTTTTTATATAGAGTATACCCTTGTTTGCGAGGTATGATTTTTTTTGAAAGTGAACGCTATAGTTTTTTGGAAGTCTTTCAAGATAGTGCATGGGAGCAATAGAGATATGAGCAATTTTAATATTTTGATATTTTTGGGTATAGAGTTTTTTGATATTTTCATGTATAGTTGTCGTGTCTATAGGGCTTTGTTTTGTGAATTGTATATAACTATGTTTTGAAGTATAGTTGCTAAAACCATTCTCTTTTAATATTTTTAAAAGTTCTCTTCTTTTAATGCGCTTCGTATGTCTGTGTTTATCTATAGTAAAAAGCTTTTTATCCTCTCCTTTGTTTACATGTACAATGTCTGAGAGCATAACAAAATCATTTTTGATGTAATAATTACTTTGTAAATTGTGAGTAGCAAAAAGAGATGTAGTAATAATGAGTAGAAAAATTATTTTAACAAATGACATGATAATCTCTCATTTGTAAGGATTAGCAACTGCTAAAAATGGTACCAGAGAGGGGATTTGAACCCCTAAGCCGTGAGGCGGCGGATTTTGAATCCGCTATGTATACCGTTCCATCACTCTGGCAAATAAGCTGTTGAAGTTGGAATGATAGTGATAATTTACTTAAAAGTAAATAATATTTGGTCGATTGTAGCAACATATGGAACTTTTATTGCTATACTCTTTAGTAATAATCAAATAATCTGGAAGCGGAGAGATATTATGCGTGTGACATCAAGTATGTACTATAACAGCTTATATGCTACGAATAACTTAAAATTAAATAATGAACTTTTTGATGTAAATAAACAGATTGCTTCAGGATTGAAAATTCAATATGCAAAAGATGATGTAAGAGCTTTTACCGAAACCATGCGGTTAGATAATGAGCTTGTAACAATTACACAGGTGAAAAAGAGTACACAAAGCGGATATAAAATTTCAAACCAAACAGATATTGTTCTTAATGAATTTGAAACTTCACTTGATAGAATGAAAACACTTCTACTTAATGCTGCAAACGGTACACATAGCTCTGAATCCCTTGATGCTATAGCGGGTGAGCTTCGAGGTTTGGAAAAACATTTTAAAAACTTGGCAAATACTTCGATTAACGGGCAGTTTTTATTTTCAGGTTCAGCTATTAATACTCGTCCGATAGATGAAAAAGGTGTCTATCAAGGCAATGATGAAAAGATGGAATCATTTTTAGGTTCCAATGTTGCACAAAAGTATAATCTTACGGGTGCAGAACTTTTTTTAGGTGAGAATAGATTTGCTCGCAGAAGTGTCACAACAAATGTTATACAGGAAAACTTGAGCGAGAAATTTCCTGGTTTTAGTGTAGCAAATATTGAAAATGGTAGTGTGAAAACTATTACAAAAGAGGACACTATAAGAGACTTGATGGGTGATACTGATGGTATTGTTGATACAACTACACCAAAGCATCACTTTTACATCAGAGGAGTAAGAAGTGATGGCAGTGCATTTACTAAACAGATCGATATGAAAGATGATGACAAAATTGATTATCTTTTAACTGAGATAGGCAAAGCCTACGGAAATACTGCAAATTTAAAATTAGTAAATGTTGGTCTCAATAGTAACGGACAAATTACCATAGAAGACAAAATACCTGGATCTTCAAAATTGGATTTTCATATGGTGGGTGCTGTTGATTTTGACCAAAGTGATGGGAGTGATGAGGCAGACATAAATGATGCAGTTTATGGTGTAAATGCCGGACAAATCAGTAATTTAGATGGTGGTGAAACTAATTTTTTTGAAATTATTAACCCAACTACGCCACCTGCAAATGATTTATATGTAAAAGAGTTTACAAAGTCACCCTATGCATCATCAACTCCTGATATAAGCAATATCGATGGTTTGCTCTACGATAGAACAAACTTTACAAAAGATGGTTCAGGGCTTACCTCAAATGTACCTCAGGTACTCAAAGCATACAACACATCAACTCTTCCATATGTAGAGTTGCAAAAAAATGCTTTTGCAACACCTGCAACGAAACTCTCCGACGTGGCTGATGCACAAAAAGAGGTATTGCCATCTACCATTCCAAAGACATATACACTCGATGGTACAGCTTTCAAACTTGTAGGTAGTACTATTAGTGGTGTTTCAATGGATGTAGATATAAATCTCAACAGTACCGCAAATGGTGGCTCCACTTTTACTGATAATACAACTGGACAAAGTTATAATATTTTTGATATGACAAGTACACCACGAGCTGCTGTTGATGCTGATGATATGACATATCAACAGCTTATGGATGTAATAAATATGGCAATAACTGGTACATACCCAGCAACAAATACGGAGACTGATTATGATAAAGCTGTTGCTAATTCAAAAGTAGTAGGTGATACTTTTTTAACATATGATGGGAAAATAAAATTTGATGATGCAATTTCACCTGATACAAAGGCAGTTCTCTCTTTGTATGATAGCAATAGTGGAGATTTTAGCGTAACAAGTGCACCTGTTGTTATGTCATTTAATGCAAATAATGCCTTAACAGTTGTTGATCCAAAAACAGATTTTTTTAAAAATCTTGATGAAGCGATAACAGCTGTAGAAGACTATAAGTTTCACCCTGATAGCTCTAGTGGTACACAAAGGAATATTGGCATTGAGAATGCTCTTGCAGTGATTGATAAGTTGCAATCACATCTATCAAGGAATCATTCCGTTGTTGGTGCACAATCAAATACACTTAGTACTTCACTTGAACGCACAAGTTTGCTAGAAGTCAGTACAATGACTCTGCGTTCTGAAGTAATAGATACAGATCTCGCAGAGGCTTCTTTAAGGCTTTCACAACTCAGTTTAAATTATCAAGCAATGCTCTCAACTGTGGGAAAAATTTCGCAGTTAAGTCTAGTAAATTATTTATAGGATATACTTTTAATATATATTGGTAAAGGTTTTCTAGTTTGAAAGATACTCTATTTATTATTATTTTCGGTCTGTTGATTTATCTTGGTTTTTCGACTCTTTTTGGTTCGACTGGTTTGATGGGTAGTTATGGTGCTACTTTTTCGTTGTATAATCGACTCTATTTTGGATACATCTCTTTTATATATATTTTTGTTTTACTTGTTCCTCTCTATTTTTTGTATAAAAATACATCTTTTGGTTTGAGAAAGCTCGAAGTAAGCGTTGCTTCTTTTTTACTTTTATGCTCTTTCCTTATAGCACAAGCTTTGCTTGTGACAAATGAATATAGAGGGAAATTTGGTGCTGATTTTGTAGATTTTCTCTCTCCCTATATCGGTCTGTTTGGATTGTGGGTATTTTGGTTTATAATCACAGCAGTGGCTATGGTAATAGTTTTTGATAAAAGTGGTTCTGAGATCTTGCACACTATAGCCTCATTTATAAAATCAAAAAAAAGAGCCCCTGATACTCTTGGTTGTGATCTTGATTCTGAGCCTTTTGAAGAGCAAGAGTCTGCTGTAGTGTTCACCGATGAGACAAAAAACATATCAGATGAGATGCCATCTCAAGAGCAAGACTCTGTAATAGTGCAAGACTCTGCAACAGCAGCAGAGAACAAGCAAGAGGAGCATGCGGCTTCAGTGCTACCAATGGAAGAGGTCGAAGAGATTGACAAGCCGACATATTTAAGAAAAGAGCAAAATGATGCAACGAAAACTATTCTTGATATTGCATCTGATGTAAAAGAGAGAAAAAATACTGTCATAGTAGATGAGCTTGAGGAGAATACAAAACTATTGGCAACTATTGAGAAAGGGAAAGTAGAAAAACCTAAAAATTTCAAACTACCTTCTGTAGATTTTCTACAAAAGCCAGATAAAGCAACATGTAGTGTTGATGAAAAAGAGCTAGATTTGAAAATCAAATATTTGATAGATAAACTTGCACACTTTAAAATTGAAGGGGATGTTGTTCGTACCTATACAGGACCTGTTGTCTCTACTTTTGAGTTTAAACCTGCAGCAAATGTCAAGGTTAGTAAGATATTGAATCTACAAGATGATCTAGCGATGGCACTCTCTGCAGAGACTATTCGTATTCAAGCACCTATTCCCGGTAAAGATGTTGTCGGTATTGAGATTCCAAATGAAAGAGTAGATACTATCTATCTTCGTGAACTTTTAGATGATAAACTCTTTAAAGATTCTGCATCACCACTCACTATAGCACTTGGAAAAGATATAGTAGGCAAACCATTTATTACAGATTTAAAAAAGCTTCCGCATTTGCTCATAGCAGGAACAACGGGAAGTGGAAAAAGTGTTGGCATTAATGCTATGATACTTTCACTTTTATATAAAAACTCTCCTGATCAATTGCGACTTTTAATGATTGATCCGAAAATGCTAGAGTTTTCTATATATAATGATATTCCGCATCTCTTAACACCAGTGATAACAAAACCAAAACAGGCAATAGTTTCATTAAATAATATGGTAAATGAGATGGAACGCCGTTACGAGTTAATGGCTGAAAGTCGTACAAAAAATATAGAAAACTATAATGAAAAAGTGAAGCGTGAAGGAGGGGAGCATTTTCCTTACATAGTGGTCATTATAGATGAGTTGGCTGATTTGATGATGACAAGCGGTAAAGATGTTGAGCTCTCTATTGCAAGGCTTGCTCAAAAATCTCGTGCTTGTGGAATTCATCTCATTATTGCAACGCAGAGACCTTCTGTTGATGTTGTTACAGGACTTATAAAAGCAAATCTGCCTTCGCGTATATCTTATAGAGTAGGGCAGAAAATTGATTCTAAAATTATTTTAGATCAAATGGGAGCAGAGTCTCTTCTTGGACGCGGTGACATGCTCTTTACCCCTCCTGGGGCGCCGGCACTTGTGCGGCTACATGCTCCTTGGGCAACAGAAGAGGAGATAGAAAAAATAGTAGAGTTTATAAAAGCACAACGAGAACCAAATTATGATAAAAGTTTTTTGGTAGAAGAGCGTACTGATGAGGGTGGTTCTACTTCAGGCTCTAATGAAAGTTATGAAGAGTTAGATCCTCTCTATGAAGAAGCAAAAAGTGTTGTTTTGACAGATAAAAAAACATCAATTTCATACCTTCAAAGAAAACTTCAAATTGGCTATAACCGTTCTGCTAGAGTCATTGAGCAACTTGAGAAAGAGGGTGTTCTCTCTACACCAAACGCAAAAGGTGTGCGAGAGATTTTATAATGCCAAAACCACGTTTTATATTTATAAAACAAAGCAACTCTTTTAGTGTAAAAGCAGTGCTAAAATTAGCTTTGGACAATATAAAGGAATGTTTTATAGGGAGCTACCTAATTCCTATCTTTTATGGTTGAAAAACAACTATACTGGGAAGGAGAGAGAAATTATTTGTGACGAATTCGAAATATGTAATAGAAAATTAAAAATATCTTCTGATTTGAGTTAATTACAACCTAGTCATTATTGTTCTCAAAATGGAACCTATTCGTAATATTATTACTCTATAATCTTTTTTGTAAAAAATTAATACAAAGGGATAGTTATGAAATTTAAAAAGAGTTTAATTAGTCTTGTTGCGGCTTCAGTTGTTGTGCTTACTGGATGTGGAAGTAGTGATACTAAAACGGAAGACTCCTTTATTGCAAGATCTACAAGCATCGCTTATCCTGTTTCAGATAAAGAGAAAAGATCTATTCAAGTTGCAAAAAATATTCAGCTTGATCAGACTACTCACCAGTTAGAGTATAAAACAATCCTTAGAACTGGTCAAGAGCTAAGTGGTGAAACTTTTGGTCTTTTAAAAGATGAAAATGATCAACCTCTTGTAGAAGAGGATGGCAGTCTTTATATCTGTAATGGTCAATATGGTGGAAGCGGGCCTGATCATACTCAATTCATTGAAAAAGATGGAAAA
>DQUE01000041.1 GCA_015662405.1 Sulfurimonas autotrophica
CTTTGTAAAAAAGTCAAAAAAACTTTTAAAAAAGAACTCTTACTCATAAAAGATATTATACGAGAAAAATAAATGAAAAAATTTAAAGTAAAAATTGATGCCTGGGAAAAATGTGGTTCAAAATATGACATTAATTTTTGTTAGGCAACTTATATCCTAAGTTAGGAAAAGATGATGTTACAGGTTGAAACAGCAGCTTAGAAACTTTTGTCATTTGTATGATATAGGGTTGCTAGATCAGGGAGTAATAATTTAATGGGAGTTAAGAGGAAAAGCACACCTTACATCATAGAAAAATTCTAAAATTAATCAAATGTAGTGTCCCCGTTTTCAACAAAAGCCCTATGTCTTGGGGTTTTAGTGAAAAAAGTGACGAAGTCGGAAGATAGCTATCGCAAATTCTTATTCTCTGACATTTCAGGTTTGTAGGCAATAATTTTATTTCTACCAGTAGTTTTTGCAACATAGAGTGCAATATCTGCATATTTAATACATTTCCAAATTGTATTGCCATCTTTTGGAAAATTTGCTATACCAATACTCAAAGTTTTTTGGAGTGTTTTGCCATTGCCTACATGAAATGTCGCTTTGGAAAAATCAGAGTGTATTTTTGATGCTATTTTTTTCGCACCCTCATCAGTAGCATTGTGCAGTAGTACCAAAAACTCTTCTCCTCCATAACGAATAGCCAAATCAGATTCTCTGATACTGTTACGAATCACTTCACCTATTTTAGCAATAACTTGATCGCCAACATCATGTCCGTATGTGTCATTTACATTTTTAAAAAAGTCAACATCGATCATTAGTATGCTATATGTTGTATTGTCACGTTTTGCTTGACTTATAAAAGTATCAATAAAATCTTCTAAAAATCTTCTGTTATAGAGTCCTGTCATTGTATCTTTGAGTGAGTTTTCTTTTAGTTTTGACATAAGAATTTTACTTTCAATGACAGGTTTTGCTGCTTCAAGATAATTTTCTATACTTGTTACAAAGCTATTTATTTTCTTGAGTTGATGTGTATCTTTGGTTGTAATTGAGATAACTAAAGCGTTTTCATCATTGATGGTAAATGGAATGCAGAGATATTTTAAGTCTTGACACTCGCACTCTTGGCAAAGATTTGTAAATTCACTTGAAATTACTGTTGTATTTGTTCGGTATGCTCGGCATAAAACTGCATTTGAATCTACTTCTTCTTTACAGATACTTTTGTCTTGCGAAATATAGATAAGTTTTCTTTTCCCTTTATGTGTATCTATCTCATAAAAAGCAAAATGTGCAAGTTCATATTTTTTGTGTAATATATCAATAATTCTTTGATATATAATCTCTTTCGTTGTATCATTTTCAATGGTCTTTTTAAATTTGTATATGTCAGAAAGCTCACCAATAATGGTTTTTGCTTCATGGAGAGGATCATTTGAGGAGACGCATCCTTGTGGAATAAATGTAGATAAATTGTATTTGATATCACCAAAGGTCTCCTGCATTTTTCTAAATAAAGTATTTAATTGATCAATTGTTTTTTTACCATCTTCTGTTGCAGAAGTAGTAAAAGAATGGGAAAAATCACCTTTATATGCTTTTCTTATTCCTTTTTGCATATCACTAAAGAGGCTTATATAAGGAGTGACATAATGATTTGTCAATAAAAGGGCTATAATGATAAAGAGAATATTTATGCCAAGGATTTTTAAAATAGTGAGCATACCTGCACTACGCATGTTTGTTATATCAAATTCCATACTGATTACACCAAGAGTATCACCTGGATTTACATTGTGACAGGATAAACAGTTTGGATTACTTGTGAGTGAAGCTTGATATGGAATAGTGATTCTTAACATTAAATTTTCAGTAGATTCTGTGATTTTTTGTACAGTTTTTCCTGTTGTAAGAACCTCTTTATCTATGGCATCACGAATTATTTCGTTACTGAATCCATTACCATATTGTTGTATAACTTTATCAGAACGGACAATCCATAAACTCTTGATTTTGTCATGATTGGAACTTATCTGGTTGAGAAAGTAGGCTCTTTTGTTCATGATACCATTGACCATATGTGCAGTTAAACCATCCTTTACAATCTCTGCAGTCATAGTAGCTTTTTCTGTAGCACTTTTTATGCTGTATTCTCTAAAGTTTAATGAAACATTGACTATGGTAGCAAGACCAAGTCCTAAAAGCATGAGAGCGACAAAAAATAGAAGTTTTGATTGTGTTTGCATGTGTTACTCCACAGTTACGCTTTTTGCAAGGTTTCTTGGCATATCAACATCATTACCTAGGCGTATAGAGATCTCTAATGATAATAGCTGCAAAACAACCATCATTTCGAAAAATTCCAGCATATAGTGTTCATGCTTTTTGGTTTGTATAAAGTCATCTGCTTTGTCAAATGCAAGTGGACTGATTGCACAAATAGTAGCGTCTCTTGCACTGAGTTCTTCAACGTTGCTCTTTGATTTTTCATAGAGCATATGCTGTGGCAACAAGGCGATAGTAAACAGTTCTGGGTCAGCTAATGCGATAGGACCGTGTTTCATCTCTCCACTTGGATAGCCTTCGGCATGGAGATAGGAGATCTCCTTGAGTTTCAAAGCACCTTCAAGCGCTAAAGGGTAAAAGA
>DQUE01000214.1 GCA_015662405.1 Sulfurimonas autotrophica
AAATTTTTTAGGAATTTTCACCTCATTTGCCCCACGAATCCACCGCTCGTCTGTATAACTCATTAAAATATCTCGATTATTTTGATGAAACTTCACCTGCTCTTTTAGTTTTTCCCTGCACCATTCATCATCAGAATCCAAAAATGCTATCCACTCATTTTTTGCTTTTTGTATGCCAAGATTTCTAGCAGATGATACACCCGAATTTTTTTGGTAAAAGTATTTTATATGTGGAAAATCTTCTTTTATCTGTGCAGTCTTATCTGTTGAGCCATCATCTACAACTATCACTTCATCTGCTAGAAAAGTTTGTAAATATACAGACTCTAGAGCTCTTTGTAACAATTCATAGCGATTATAGCTTGGAATAATAACTGTAATTTTTATGAGTTTTTCCAATCTCTACCAAACTTTAATCTCATTATACAAACTGTCTCTCTCAACCGGTATAAACCCACTGTTTTTTATAAGTGCTGTAAAATCTTCCAGATTCACACCATTGGCACTCTTAGCTCCTGCTGCTGCATTTATTGACTCCTTTTCTATAGTTCCATCCAAATCATTTGCACCAAACTCTTGAGCAACGAGTGCCAAATTGACAGTTGATGTTACCCAGTATGCTTTTAAGTTCGCTACATTATCAAGTACCAGCCTTGCAACTGCCATAGTTTTGAGTATCTCATTTGCCGTTATTGGTGCTTTGATATTTAAGTAGTTGTTTTTTGTCTGATAGACTAAAGGAATAAAGCAGTTAAATCCACCTGTAATGTCTTGTAGTTCTCGAATTCTCATCATATGATCTATACGGTTTTCGCGACTCTCTACATGCCCAAATAACATGGTAACATTTGATTTTTTGCCTCTTTCGTGCCATTTTCTGTGAATTTCAAACCACTGATCTGAGGTGACTTTCCCTTTACAGATATAATCGCGTACCTTTTCATCAAAGATTTCAGCGCCACCTCCAGGCATAGAGTCCACTCCGTTTTCTACCATCAAATCAAGCACTTCATCATAACTCAATCCGTGATGACGAGATAAAAAATCAACTTCAGCAGCTGTGAGTGCCTTTACATGTAAATGAGGATAAGCAGTTTTAATCTTTTTAAAAATACCTAAATACCACTCTAGTGTTACATTTGGGTTATGTGCTGAGACAATATGCACCTCTTTTGCCCCACGAGCATCAATATCCGCAACGATTTTTAGTATCTCTTCATGGCTCATAGTATATTGATGCGGATTTTTTCTTGTTGCAGAATAAGCACAAAACTTACATGTATCTGCACATACATTAGTTGGATTTATATGTCGATTAATATTAAAATAGCTCTTTTTTCCATGGAGTTCCTGACGTTTTTTATCAGCTAGAGCACCCAGCTCAAAAAAATCCATCTCATAAAGTTGTAGTGCTTCTTCAAAATCTATTCTATCTCTTTGGTTCATTTTTTACCCTGCTTTACAAAACATTTTCAATAATTAAAGATGGATTATATCAAAAATTCAATATAATAGTATATGAATTTACTTTTAGAGATAGAAAATGTTATAGAAGAGAATGGCTCAGACTTTGCACTCTCAAAACTTTTTAAACAATATATCAAAGAGTACAAAGAGTCTCTACCCCAGCTTTTTACAAAAAATCAAGGCAAAGATTTTCTTGTCCGACATACAAAAAAACTTGACTCTATTATAGATCTCATGTATAAAACTGTACTGCGTCGTGTATTTGGAAACTATATGCCTATGCGCGCATCTATTCCTATTGCAATTATTGCACTTGGCAGTTACGGACGAGAACAACTCTGTGTTCATAGTGATATTGATCTGCTTATAGTCTATGAAGATCTTCCTGGTTACAATTGTGAACTTATTATTGAAAAGCTTTTTTATCTCGCACTTGATGCTGGTATGAAACTCGGACACAGAGTCCATAAGGTAGATGACCTTTTTGGAGCAAGCAATGAAGATATAACTATAAAAACCTCTTTAATGGAATCAAGATTTATCACAGGATCTGCTTTTGCCTGGCATGCAACACAAAGAGAACTTAACAAAATTCGTCTCCATAAACGAAAAGAGTTTCTCCTCGCTAAAGTAAAAGAGGCGCAAGAGCGAAGAAAAAAATACCCTGCTTCTATGCAGCCAAATATCAAAGAGAGCATAGGTGGACTCAGAGATGCGCATCTCATCTACTGGATAGCTAAAACCATCTATGGTATTAATACTATAAAAGAGCTCAGTGGCACAGTTTTTAGTGATGAAGAGTACAAAAAATTCCGTATGGCACTTGAACTACTCTACAGAGTTCGTAGTGCACTGCATCTTATAACAAATAGGCAAGAGGACAGACTACTCTTAGAGTATATTCCACAGGTTAGTCAACTTTTAGGCTTTCAAGAACAAAAAAAACTCGCAAGCAGAGTCTTAGAGGCGCAATGGCGTATCAATAATTTTACACAGATATTTGCAAAAAAGATGCTACGCCCCTTTATCTATGACCCAAAACACATAATAACTTTTCGAAAAAATCGACTCAAAAAAGGCTTTTATGTGTACAATGCAAGACTCTATGCCTCTTTTGGGCTTCTGCCACAAAAGATTGCCGATCTATTACAACTTTTGTTGGAACTAGAAGATAAAGATTATAAATTTGATGGCGGTTTTTTACATCAATTTAGTATTGCAAAGGTATCACATCCACTGACACAAAGAACTTACTCTCTCATCAAAGAACTTTTTAAAAAAGCACATATTGCCTCTTTTTTAAAACTTTTTTATGATGCGGGAATTTTGCCGAAAATTTTTCCAAATTTTAGAAAAGTTATGCACCTACCACAGTTTGACGGTTACCATCATTACCCTGTAGATATTCACTCTATCAAATGTATAGAGGCTCTTGAAAACATTACAGAGCCATTTTTACAAACACTCTTTCATGAACTTAACGAAGAGGAAAAACTCATCTTAAAAATAGTCGTCTTCTTTCATGACAGTGGTAAAGGCAGAAGACAGGATCACAGCGAAGTCGGTGCAAAACTTATTGTACAGTTTGCAAAACACATCAACCTCGATGATAAGGCAACAAAACGGGCTATGACGCTTGTCCGACATCATATATTAATGAGCAGTGTTGCCTTTAAGGAGAATATACATAATGAAAAGACACTCTATAAATTTATGTCAAAAGTAGGTGATGCCAAAAATCTTCAACTCTTATATCTTCTTACCTACGCTGACATTAGTGGTGTAGGTGGTGATGTTTATAACTCTTTTCATGCGAAACTCCTTTATGATTTGTACATAAATGCACTTGAAGTTACCCAAAACAGAGGAAGAATTACTGATGCGAAAAAGAGACTTCTTATTGAAACCAAAGTGAAAAACCTTGATGCATTTAAAGAGTTACCGGTAATTTTAAGAAAAAAAATTCTTAGCATAGAATCAAATCTCTTCTTCTTTAAACATGCACCACAAGAGATCATCACTATTGCAAAAATAGCTAAAGAGACAAAAGAGTATAATTTTCGCGTAGAAAATAGCAACTCTTTGAGTATAGAGATTTATCGAAAAATTCCACTCAATATTGGCTATCTCTTAGCAACTTTAGCGCACCTTAATGTTGCTTCAATGGAGATCTTTACACTCTTTGATGATGTGAAATATTTTAAAATTGAATTTATTAAAAATGTTGATTCAAATCTCCTTGTAGAGATTCAAGAGATTATTGATAATGCTTTTGATATGGAGAGAGAGGTAAAGCTGAAAAATATCACACTTAAAAGAGAAGAGATTGCAATTGACTGCGATCACTCTCTCACACATGCAGAGCTTACTATTCATACAACAAACCAAATAGGTCTCTTAGCTTATGTTATGCATAAATTTGAAGAGTTACATATCAACATCATTACAGCAAAAATCCACTCAAGCAAATATAGAGTACGCGACAGCTTTTTAATGGAAAAACAAAATGATATATGCAATAATGTTGAAAAAATTTATGACTTATTGTCAAATAACACAAAATAAAGGTCTTACATGTGCGGAATCGTTGGATATCTCGGAAAAAAAAACACAAAAGAGATTTTGCTCAATGGTTTAAAAGAGTTAGAATACAGAGGGTATGACTCTGCCGGTATAGCAGTTTTAAGTAATGGAGAGTTTGCAATCTTCAAGGCAGTAGGAAAACTCAAAAATCTTGAAGAGAAAACAAAAGATTTTACTACAGACAAATTTGCTGTAGG
>DQUE01000038.1 GCA_015662405.1 Sulfurimonas autotrophica
CTGATTTTTTCTTTACATGTAAAGTGATATCTGTTTTTGGTTTTTGCTTGATGATTTGTGTATGTTTAAGATGTTTTGTTTTGACACGAACACGCATACCGTCAACTTCAATAGTGGCTTCATCCTTGCCTTTCATGGAGACAATAACACCTTTTTGTGAGTGGTATTTTACCTGATCACCGACTCTAAATGCTATCTCTCTTTTGTCCTTTGTTTGTATCTCTTTTGGCAGTTTTTTATTTGCTTTGTTCATTGCACGGTGGATTGCTTTGACATCGCCTGCACGAGCTGCCTTTTTTGCTTCACTGATGGCAATATCATATGAGCGTTTAAGTACTGCTTTTTGCTCTTCGAGTTCACGCAAAAGCGCCTCTTTTTGCTCTTTGAGGGCATACTCTTTTTTGCTGATTTCACTCAGTTTTTCATCAACTTTTTTGTGTTTTTGTTTGAGTTCACGCTCAAGTTGTGAACCACGCTCTATAAGCAGGGAGAGTTTTTCAGAGTTGTCACCATAGACTTTTTTGGCTTCATTGACGATACTATTTGCAATGCCATAACGGCTTGCCGTCTCAAAAGCGTAGCTTTTACCGATGATACCCTGCATAAACTCATAGGTTGGTTTTCTTTGCTCTTCATCATAAATAGCAGCCATAAGCGTAACATCATCACGATCTGCCATAAGTGCGGCAAGACGCTTATGGTGGGTCGTTACAACAACTTTTTGTCCGCGTTTGATGAGGTCATCAAGTATGACTTTAAAAAGAGCGGCCGCTTCATCAGAATCTGTTCCAAGTTCTATCTCATCCACACCGATAAGTGCTGATTTATATGCAAATATTTGAGAAAACTGCTGCATTCTTCCCGCAAAAGTAGAGATGTCATTTTTGACATTTTGCGGATCATCTATAATTGCTTCAATGGTTTTAAAGTTACCAATATACGATTTTGTAGCATTGAGTTGCATCGGTATAATATACTTTGCCATAAATGCAGAGGCTAAGATTGACTTTAAAAGCATAGTTTTTCCGCCAGCATTGACACCTGTAATCATTAAAATATTTTTAGAAAAATCAACATTGATTGCTTTGGCATTGTGTAGAGCAGGGTGGATAAAGTCGCTTAGCACTATTTTTGTATCTTTTTTGCTTTTTATAAGCTGTAAATTTTTACTTTTTGCAAACAGTACTCGTGCTTGATAATTATCAAACTTTGTAAACTCTTTATCTATAAAGTTGATAAAAGGTTGGAGTTCAGAGAGCTTTTTTGAGAATTCCTTGGCATATTCATAAAAAATCGCTTCACGCTCTTGCTCTATAAAACGAATCTGCTCTTTTGATTTGAGAATAGTGTCCGGTGCAACATAAAAAAATCCTCCACTGCTTCTACCAAGAATTGCTCCTTTAAGCACATGGTTAAATCCACCTCGAACAAGCAGACACTCTTCATTGTTTACAAAGTGAATCTGTGTATCGACAAGATAACCTGCAAGTTTGGAACTTGACATCATGCGCTTGAGTGCGCTAGAGATGTTATTTTTATGCTCTTGTATCTTTTGGCTTAGTCGAAAAAGATTTTCATCTAAATTCTCTTCAAATCTTCCTTCTTGGGTAAAGTACTTCTCTATTTCTAAAAACTGCTCAGGAATGATGATTTTTTGCATCCATTCACCAATGATGCCATCAAGTTCACGATTTTTGAAATAACGAAAATAGCGTACAATTTTGACTATTTCAAAAATCTGTTCAAAACGTAAAACACCATGTTTTTTTAAATGCCCTTTTATGTCAAAAAAATCACTCACTTTTGGAGGTGCCTTAAACTCTAGCTTATCTAGCTCTTTGATATAGCGAAAATGGAGCTCCTGATCACCTTCAATATATAAAGAGCATTCTCGTGAGAAAAAACTTTTAAATTGCTCTATATGTGCATCTAAATCAAGTTGCTGGATTAGGGTCTGGATTTTGCTTGGTTTATCTATTTTCATATGCGTTATTATTCTTTAATTTTTATTCGCAAGTAGATGCACTAATCATTTCTGCATAATGCGGTGTGTTCTTTTTCCCTATGAAAGTATGGGTTCCAATACTGAGAGAGTAGGTAGTTGCATTTACCTCAACACCGTTACATGTAATCGTTTTGCCTTGTTTGTATTTTACAATTGCATTGAGCATTTTATCTCTTTGTGCTTGATTATATTTGTTGTAGGCAATAGCACCGAGAATAACAGTTACAAGAACTGCTCCAATAATGAGCTTTTGTGATCTGTTTAATTCGGTAAAATAGTGCAGAGTCAAGAATAAAAGGGTGAATATAATTAAACCATATATATATGCCACTATGCAGTTCCTCTAATTTGATAGGTAATGTCACCAGCACCAAAACCGATGATAAGTCCTTTGTTGAGTGTTTCAATCTGTTTATTATCTTTAATAACAGTTATGGCGTTATCTGCACGTGAGATTTTATCAGCCATGGTTAGATTATACTCTTTGAAATTTTCTTGAAAATCGATCTCTCTTGGAGCCTCTCCTGCTGCCCATACGGGTAATATTATAAGCTCTTTCGCACCGTCAAAACATTTGATAAACTCTTCTAAATTATCAATTGTTCTTGAGTATTTATGCGGTTGCCAAATAGCTGTAATCTTATCAAAACCTTTGAGTGATGCATACTCTTTAACGGACTCAAAAGTAGCTTTTATTTCAGTTGGGTGGTGTCCATAGTCATCTATAATGACACTGTCATGCTCAAAACCGACTATATCAAACCGTTTTTTAATACCTTTGAAATGTAAAAGATTTTTGCGTATATCTTCAATCTTCATTGATTCATGAGCTGCAAGTATAGCAAGGGAGGCATCAATGGCTATATGTTTTCCAAATCCCCAGACGTCAAACGTACCAAAATCACGGAATGTAAAACGGGTATGGGGCTGATTATCTCTTAGAACAAATTCTATATTTTGTATATCTTTACTTGGGTAGAGCCACTGAGCCTCTATTTCATTGACAAGGGTAGCTAAAAATGGATCTTCAGCATTGAGAACCTTTAGTGGTGCTTTGTTTATAAATGTTTTGTAAGAATCATAAAATCTTTCATAATTGTAATCATAGTACTCCATATGTTCAGGTTCTGCATTGATAACAATTGCACAATATGGATTTGAATTGATAAAACTTCCATCACTCTCATCGGCTTCAAAAATCATTATATCATTTGTAGCGTCATAGCGAACATTTGCACCAAACTCTTTTGACTCTGCCCCTATAATCGCTGAACCATGCATAATGGCTGCAAGAATTGCAGTAGTGGTACTTTTCCCATGTGCACCTGCAACTGAATATACTCTTTTGTTATGAAGGATTTTAGGGAGTGCTTCACGACGGGCAAGAACTTCTATGCCTTTTGCTTTTGCAGCAACTATCTCAGGATTGTCAAGAGGAATAATAGCAGAATGGATAACCAAGTCTTGATCATCTATAGCTTTTGCTGAGTGAGGTACTGTTACATCTATACCAAGCTCACGGAGCTTTTGTGTGATAATTGTATCTTTTATATCAGAACCACTTACTTTGTGCCCTTGATAGTGCATATATTGTGCTAATCCTGAAATGCCTATACCGCCAATGCCTATGAAATGTATTTTCATGCTCTATCACCTTTCTCTTTCATAGTATCAAGCAATTTTTGTGCCGTTGGCTGAAAGGCACTTATATAAAATGTGCCAGCTCTTTGTGTGGCCTCAATATCCGCTATTCTATCTATAAAATCCTCTAAAGTGATTTTTTCTGCAGCAGCTATCTGGTGTAGTTTTAATGCATTTGAAAACTTTTCATCATTGCTAAGTCCACTAAGCACTTCAAAAAGAGCAGCAGCATCACTCAGCTCACCTGCACAATAGTGCTCTATTGCATATTCGTATAAAGCACGAAGCGTTGCAAAATCCTGTACTTCATTTATATCCATCTTTCGATGTGCTTCAAGTGTTTGTGTGAGCTTTTCAAGTGCCAAATCAAGAATATTTGCATAAAAGCCTTGGAGTGCCTCTTCATTAAACGTATCATGTGCTTGTTGTTCTAATACATAGAGTGAAGCTATATCGCCATCTTGTTGTGCTTGTAGGACTTTTTCTTTTAATGCTTGTTCTTTTTTATTTTTATCTTTGCTCACGTAAACACTCCTTCACTCTTTTTAGCGCATCTTCTGTTTTTTGGGGACTCTCTACTAGGGCAATACGCACAAAACCTTTTCCAGGGTTTTTACCCTCTGCATCCTCTCTAGCAAGAAACTCACCAGGAAGTACTTTAACGTTGTAGTCTCTGTAGAGTTTCTTGGTAAATGCTAAGGCATCACCGACATAGAGCCAAAGGTAGAATGTTGCATCTGGAATCTCTGTTTTGAGTATAGCTTTAGCAATTTGAAAGTTTTCTTTATAAATTGCTCTTGCTTGTGCGACATGCTCTTCATCGCTCCACGCCTTTGCTGCTGCTTGTTGTAGTGGGAGTGGTGAAGCACAGCCTATGTAGGTTCTATATTTCATATATGCTTGCAGTATTGTTGCATCACCCGCTATAAATCCTGAACGAAGACCAGGTGCAGAAGAACGTTTGGAGATAGAGTTAATAACCAAAATATTTTTAAAACTATCATTATTTACATGTAAAGCAGCTTCTAAAAGAGAGGGTGGTGGATTATCGGTATAGATCTCACTGTAACACTCATCATTTAAGAGAACAAAATTGTGTTTGAGTGCTAGTTTGACCCACTCTCCTAACTCTTGGAGTGTGAGTGTTGCTGTTGTCGGATTGTTTGGAAAATTAAGTATGACAAGGTTACATGTAGATAGCAGATCTTCATTTATTGTTGGTTTATAGTTGTTTTGTTTATTTAAACTTAGATGAATAACTTTTGCTCTTGTTGCAAGTGCTGCTCCTTCATATATTTGATAAAAAGGATTTGTATAAGCCATGACAGGCTCTTTTATGTCAAAAAGTAAAAATTGTGGAAAGTTAAAAAGCACTTCACGTGTTCCAAAGGTCGGAATTATTTGTTCATCTTGCAGAGTAACACCGAATCTTCTGTGCATAAAATCTCTTTGTGCTTTTCGTAAAATAGATTCACCAGCTGTCTTTGGATATTTTTTGAGTAAAGGGGCATTCACGCAAAGAGCTTTTTGGATAAAATCAGGTGTTGCAAACTGTGGTTCACCAATGGTTAAAACTGATGGGAAGTAGTCTTGATTTGGTTTTACATTTTCAAGTAAGTTGTTTAATTTTTCAAATGGATAGGGTTCAAAATTCATAATTATCATCACTTTATTTAATTAAAGCGATTATACTGTATAATA
>DQUE01000123.1 GCA_015662405.1 Sulfurimonas autotrophica
AGTGTCATTGTGGGTCGTGCCTTACCCGATGTGAGAGATGGGCTAAAACCTGTTCATAGAAGAATTCTTTTTGCAATGGACAAGCTCAACCTCTCTTTTGGTGCAAAGTATAAAAAATCAGCACGTATCGTCGGTGATGTTATCGGACAATATCACCCTCATGGTGATACTGCAGTTTATGATGCACTTGTACGTATGGCACAAGATTTTTCTATGCGAATGGAACTTATTGACGGACAAGGAAACTTTGGTTCTGTTGATGGTGACTCTGCAGCAGCAATGCGTTATACAGAAGCACGCATGACAAAGTATGCAGGTGAACTACTCAAAGATTTAGAAAAAAATACTGTCAATATGATAGACAACTACGATGGCACAACAAAAGAGCCTGATGTCATGCCAACACGCGTTCCAAATCTACTCATAAATGGCTCTTCTGGTATAGCAGTTGGTATGGCAACAAATATTCCACCCCATAACCCTACAGAGATTATGAATGGATTAAAGGCACTCTTAGAAAATCCCAATATTACTCTACTAGAGATTATGGAACACATCAAAGCACCTGATTTTCCAACTGGTGGTATTATTTTTGGGAAAAAAGGTATTATGGATGCCTATGAAACAGGGCGTGGACGTATAAAAGTACGTGCAAAAACACACATAGAGAAAAAAGGCAACAAAGATGTCATCGTCATTGATGAACTTCCTTATCAGGTGAATAAGGCACGCCTTATAGAGAATGTTGCAAATCTTGTAAAAGAGAAAATGATAGATGGCGTAAGTGAAATAAGAGATGAGTCTGACCGTGAGGGAATGCGTGTTGTAATAGAGCTTAAACGTGATGCAATGAGTGAAATAGTTCTTAATAATCTTTTTAAGCAGACTGCTATGCAAACGACATTTGGTATTATTATGCTCTCTATTTTAAATCAAGAGCCAAGAATTTTTGGTCTTATTGATATCTTAAAACATTTTATTAATCACCGTAAAACAATTATTATTCGTCGTACAATTTTTGATTTGGAAAAAGCAAAAGCACGTGCACATATTTTAGAAGGTTTGAAAAAAGCAATAGATATTATTGATGAAGTTATCCGTGTAATTCGTGCTTCTAAAAATGAAGATCTTGCAAAAGAGAATCTTGTTTCTGAATTTGACTTCTCAGAGATTCAAGCATCAAGTATTGTTGCCATGAGGCTTGGACGTTTAACTGGTCTTGAAATTGAAAAGATAGAAAATGAACTTGCTGAACTAATGAAACAGATTGAGTACCTTGAATCAATTTTAAAAAGTGAAGAGGTGCTTCATGGGATTATCGGCGAGGAGTTTGATGAGATTTTACGAACATACACAACAAAGAGAAAAACTGAAATTGAAGATGATTATGATGATATAGATATAGAAGATCTTATTCCAAATGAACCTATGGTTGTTACAATAACACATAGAGGCTATATAAAACGTGTACCACTTGCAAGCTATGAGAAACAAAAACGCGGAGGAAAAGGCAAAACTGCAGTAACTACTTATGAAGATGATTTTATAGAGAATTTCTTCACATGCAACACGCACGATACACTCCTTTTTGTCACAGATCGTGGACAACTGCATTGGTTAAAGGTCTATAAGATTCCAGAGGGTAGCCGCACGGCAAAAGGAAAAGCTGTTGTAAACCTTATAAGCCTTCAAGCAGATGAGCAAATTCAATCTATTATCCCAACTACCGACTTTAGTGAAGAAAAATCATTAGTTTTCTTTACAAAAAATGGTATTGTCAAACGAACAAATTTAAGAGAGTTTAGCAATATTCGAAGCAATGGTGTTAGAGCTATTGTTCTTGATGACAATGACGCACTTATTACTGCAAAAATTGCAGATAAAAGTATTCAATATCTTTTCATTGTTACAAAACTTGCACAATGTATCAAATTTGAAATAGAAAAAACTCGAGAACAAGGTCGCTCTACTCGTGGCGTAAGAGGTATTAAATTTAAACATGAAGGGGACGAAGTAGTTGATGCCAACATTATTGCGAGTGATGATCAAGAGATTCTCATTGTAGCTGAAAAAGGTATTGGAAAGCGTACTGATGCCGGAGAATACCGACTTACCAACCGTGGTGGTTCTGGTGTAATTGCTATGAAAATGACAACAAAAACAGGAAAACATATAGTAGGATGTTTAATGGTTGATGAGGAGATGGATATGATGGCACTTACTAAAGCTGGCAAAATGATACGTGTCGATATGCAGACCATTTCAAAATCAAGTAGAAATACGTCTGGTGTCTATATAGTAAAAGGTGATGAAGTTGTAAGTATTTCACGTTGTCCAAAAGAAGAAAAGTCTAAAGAGGAAGAGGAAGACTCTTCATCTTTAGAGATGGAATAGTAGTTGCTTAACAAAATTTATAAAATCTGGAGTTTTATAAACTCCTCCTTCAAGGATAATCTATGAAATACTCTATGGTATTACTAATCTTACTTAGTGTTGCATCTTTTGCAGCATCGACCACCACAAAAGAACAAAGAAGAGTAACAGCAAACTCTACAGCAGAGACTAAGGTGCTTACGAAGAAGAGACCTCTTTTAATTAGTGTTGTAGGGCAAGGTGTATCACCGGTGAATACAACATCACCAGCCCAAGCATATGCACTTGCAAAACGTGCTGCAATAGCTGATGCATACAGACTTATAGTTGAAAAAATAAAAGGCGTACGTGTTGATGGAAAAGACTATATTAAAAATATGATGGTAACACGTTCAACCATAAGAACATCTGTGAATGCAATGGTAAAAAATGCAAACATTGTAGAGACAACTTTTAAAGAGGGATTATGCGAAGTAGAGATGGAAATCAGACTTTCTCACTCTCAATTTGCGCAATAATACTCTTTTATTCACTTGCACTCTCTGCAAGTGAATATCTTATCTCGTATAGATACTTTGTCAAAAATGCAATACTCTATAATGAAACATTAGAGATAGCACATGCAATGCATAAATGCAAAGGTACTCCTTCAACTAGTCTTCTGTTAGAATCGCATAATAGTAAAAATATAAAACAAATAATTGCTCTCAATCATGAAAAATTTATAGATTATATTCACCAATTAGGCATACATGTAGAGCATCAAGAACAAATAATAAACCTCCAAACCATTTCAACAACTATTTTAACCCTGAAAACAACATGCTTCACAGTCGATTTTAATGATAATTTTGTTATAATTTCAGCTTTAAAACAGCCGAACAAATAGGACTTTTTGTGAAAATAGCAATAGTTGAAGATGATATTAATATGCGTAAATCTCTTGAAATTGCTATGAGTGATTATCAAGAGTTTCGTGTAAAAACTTTTAAAAATGCAAAAGATGCCCTCAAACATTTAGATGAGAGCTTTGATTTGGTCATTACAGATATTAATATGCCAGGCATGGATGGTATAGAATTTATTAAAGAATTAAATGGTAGATATGAAGTCATAATAATGACAGGAAATGCAACGCTTAGTCGAGCTATAGAGTCGATACATCTAGGGGTAAAAGATTTTTTACTCAAGCCATTTGATATTGATACACTTGTAAATGCAATCAAGCGTGAAGAAGTCGTACAAAAAGTAAAAAAATCGATACCAAAAAACAAACAAACAACAGCAGATTTTTTAGGTTCATCAAAAGTACTCACAAAAGTGCTCAGTATTGCAGACAAAGCATCTAAAACAGATGCAAGTATATTACTTCTTGGAGAGAGTGGTGTCGGCAAGGAAGTTTTTGCTTCGTATATACACAAAAACTCTTTACGTGCCAAAAAGCCATTTGTTGCTATTAATATGGCAGCAATTCCAGAAAACCTCATAGAGAGTGAGCTTTTTGGCTTTGAAAAAGGTGCGTTTACTGATGCAATTGAAGCCAAAGCTGGACAATTTGAACTTGCAAACGGCGGTACACTCTTTTTAGATGAAATAGGAGAAATGCCTTACAAGGTGCAAGCAAAACTTCTTCGCGCATTACAAGAAAAAGAAGTTCGTAGGCTTGGTTCTTC
>DQUE01000198.1 GCA_015662405.1 Sulfurimonas autotrophica
TCGAACTCCTGTAACATGGATGAAAACCATGGATCCTAACCGCTAGACGACGGGGCCACAAGCTCAACGTTTTGTTGAGCCGAAATTATATAGAGAGTACCCTTAAAATAAAATAAATTTTATATAATTTATCTACCTATTCGTAAAAATTACGAAGCGCTCTAATGATTACAGCATTTTTAGAGATACTCTCTGCTTTAGCATTATCATTTACTGTTTCATATAAATCTAAAGGAAGAGAAATTGAAAATGTTTTTGTTTCAACTTTTTTCTTTTTTGCTACCATTGAAACAACATTACCCAATAGTTCAATTATTTTTTTTGTATCAATAGGTTTTTGAATAAAACTGTTTACACCTACCTCAATAGATTCAGAGATTTTTTCCATGTCATTACTTGCAGATATTACTATAATTATCTGACTTGGATTGATTTCACGAATTTTGCGAGAAAGTTCAATTCCATCCATTCCTGACATAATAATATCAACAAAAACTATATCTGGTTTATTTTGTTTATAAACTTCTAATGCTTCATCTCCATTAAAACATGAATCAACTTTTGCAAAAAAGTTTTTAAAAGTAGAGCTTAAAAGTTCATTTGTCACTTTTTCATCTTCTACAACCATAGCTGTAAGTTTTTTTGTTTGTTCAGTTAACTGAATTAAATCTAAATTACTCATTAGTTATTCCTTTATTTTAAATGCTGTATTATACATTAATAATAGTTAATAACATTAACATTTATCAACAGATTTAAGAATTTGTTTTAAATTGCTCAAGCCATTGTAAGTCGGATTTACTATTTTGCTCTTTCTGGTTCAAAAGAGAATCTATAATGCTTACAAGTGTCTCTTCATCCATAAATTTTAATAGATCCGGATTAATTGTAGTAGGGCGTATCCCATCATAACTATTTAAAAGATTCTCAATATCTGTAATAAGTTGCTCTTTTCTTTGCATTAGGCTTTTTCCTTATTAATATTAAACAATATCCACAGGACACCATTTAGGTTACATGTATATATTGGTTAACATAATGTAAATTCTATTGAAAAAAATATCCCACTCTTCTTGGGGTCAGTTTATGCAGGTATAAGATAAGCCGAGTTTTGTATGATAGCATTAATCTACTGCACAGCTTACGCTGTACCTCTAGCGAAACAATAGCATTGTAAGACGCTAACCGTTTGTTTCTTGCTGCCATGTTGGGTTTACAAGCTCTTTATATCGCTATAAAGACTGGTAGTCTCTTACACCACCTTTTCACCTTTACCACTATTTGTTTCTATTACGAAAAAACAGTGGAAGTCTATTCTCTGTTGCACTTTCCCTCGTATTACTACGGCCATTAGTTAAATGGAACATTGTCTTACAGCAGCTCGGACTTTCCTCTTGAAATTACTTCAAGTCACTATCTCTTATACCTCTATGAAATTATACTGAATTGTCATTTATTATGCCAACTTTTTATATTAACACTTGTTCATTAGTCTAACTTAACGTATGAACAAGTGTTCTTTTTGTTTTAAGTATTTATTAACACTTGTTCATATATACTTACGCTTGTGTTAACAGTCGTTCATTATTCTAAATAGGAGTTATAAATGCCCAAAAACAGGGAAACAATGAAAGGAAGTGGTACAAAAGAGAAAATCTTAAAAGTATCAACAGCCCTCTTCTCTCAATATGGTTACAAAGGAACAAGTGTAAGAAAAATAGCATCTGAAGTTGGTATAAGAGAGAGTGCTATATACAATCATTATAAAAATAAAGAAGAGATATTTTTGGAGGTTGCAAAGAGTATATTCTCCTCGCCCTTCTCTTTTGAATCTGAAGAGATAAAAGAGTTGGCACTCAGAGGTAAACCATTTTTGCAAAAATATACCATGCAGTATAAGATGCTCACCTTTGATAAGAGCAGCGAAAATATGTTTAGACTACTGATGATAGAGCTTATGCAAAACAGAGGCCTTAGAGAGCAATTTATGAGTCAATATCACGATAAAAATATTAAACTTCTTTCAGAAGGCTTTTTTGTTATGATGCAAAACTCACTAATTCGTTCATCTGATCCAATGCTTATTGCATATGAGTTTATTAGCACCCTCTTCTATATACGATTACAAGTCACACTATTACGATTTGATGCACACTCTACTGATGCACTTGCGACACAGTTTGAAAAACATGTAGATTTTTTTTGGGAGAGTATAAAAGTCTAAGGAATAACTATAACACTTTAATATTATAAAGTATTAGATACTAATTAATATTAGAAATAGGAATAAAAAAAGCAGCCTCTTTCGAGCGACTGCTTTTTCGTATAGTAAGCGCGAATTTTTTAATATATCTATAAAACTATTTTTTTGCTAAAACTTCAGCAACAGCTTTACCAATTTCTGCAGGAGAAACAACAACTTTTACACCAGCAGCTTCAAGTGCTTCCATCTTCTCTTTTGCAGTACCAGCACTTCCTGAGATAATAGCACCAGCATGCCCCATTCGCTTTCCTTTAGGAGCCGTTTGACCAGCAATAAAAGCAACAACTGGTTTTGTGATTTGCTCTTTTATAAGTTTAGCAGCTTGAATCTCAAGGTCCCCACCAATTTCACCAATCATTACAATTGCTTCTGTTTCAGGATCTGCTTCAAACATTGGCAAAATTTGTTTATAAGAGAGCCCAATAATTGGATCTCCACCAATACCAACAGCAGTTGAGATTCCAAATCCTTCTTTTACAACTTGATTTGCACCCTCATATGTAAGTGTTCCTGATTTAGAAATAAGCCCAACATTTCCTTTTTTGAAAATCATACCAGGCATAATACCGATCTTACACTCTTGAGCTGTAATAATACCAGGACAGTTTGGCCCTATAGTTTTCATATTATGTTTTGTAGCATACTGCTTGGCAAACATCATATCTTTAACAGGAGCGCCTTCTGTAATAATTACAGCAAGTTCAATTCCTGCATCAGCAGCCTCCATAACAGCATCTGCAACAAATGCAGGTGGAACAAAAACCATAGAGACTGTAGCACCAGTTGCATCTACTGCATCTTTAACAGTATTAAAAACAGGTTTTCCTAAATGTGTTTCGCCACCTTTATTTGGTGTTACACCACCAACAATGTTTGTACCATAATCAATACATTGCTCAGCATGAAAAGTACCCTCTTTACCAGTAAAACCTTGTACGATAACTTTTGTATCTTTATTTACTAAAATTGACATATCTTATAACTCTCCTTTTGCTGCAGCAACAGCTTTTGCAGCACCATCTGCTAAGTCTGTAGCTGGAATTACATTTGCTATATTTGCATTTTTAAGAATTTCTGCTGCTTCTGGTGCATTTGTTCCATCAAGACGAACAACAACAGGAACATGAACATCTACAAGTTTTGTAGCTTCTAAAATACCATTTGCGATACGATCACAGCGTACAATTCCACCAAAAATATTAACAAAAATTGCTTTTACATTTGGGTTTTTCAATATAATTTCAAAACCTTTTGCAACTGTTTGTGCATTTGCACTTCCACCAACATCAAGGAAGTTTGCAGGAGTTCCACCCATGTAGTTAATAGTATCCATAGTACCCATAGCAAGACCAGCACCATTTACCATACAACCTATTTCACCATCAAGTGCAATATAAGAAAGACCGTATTGAGCAGCTTCTCTTTCATCTGGATCTTCTTCTGAAATATCTCTCATTGCCTCAAGTTCAGGATGACGTCCAAGTGCTGAGTCATCAAATCCCATTTTACCATCAAGAGCGATAAAGTCTCCCGACCCAGTCTTTACAAGTGGATTGATTTCAATCATCTCTGCATCTTTATCCATGTAAAGTTTGTACAATTTAGAAGCAAAGTCAATCATCTTACGCTGTTCATTTTTGTCTGTAATTCCCAAACCAAAAACTAATTCACGACCATGAAAACCTTGAAAACCTATAGAAGGGTCAATAGTAACTTTAATAATCTTCTCAGGAGTTTTTTCTGCTACAGTTTCAATATCCATTCCGCCTTCAGTAGAAGCCATAATTATTGGCATCTCTTGCGCACGGTCAAGAACGACAGAGAGATAAAGCTCATCTTTAATATCTGCACCATCTTCAATATAAACTTTTTGTACAAGTTTACCTTCTGGACCTGTTTGATGTGTAACAAGAGTCATTCCAAGAATCTCTTGAGCGTACTTCTCTACTTCATCAAGACTTTTTGCTAGCTTTACACCACCACCGAGTCCGCGACCACCTGCATGTATTTGTGCTTTAACAACCCAAACAGGTCCACCTAACTCTTTTGCATTCTCAACAGCTTCTTCTACTGAGTTTGCAATTTTACCTTTTGGTGTTGGAACACCATACTCGGCAAAAATCTCTTTTGCCTGATATTCATGTATATTCATCTATTCTCCTTATTTAAAATTGTGGATGTATTACGCTTTAGGTGCTATCATCTCTTCTGGTTTTACATATTCATCAAACTGCTCTGGTGTTAATAATCCAAGTGCAACAGCTGTCTCTTTTAATGTTGCATTATTTGCATGGGCAGTTTTTGCAATTTTTGCCGCATTTTCATATCCGATATACGGATTAAGCGCAGTAACAAGCATTAGTGAATCATGCAGATAATGATCTATTTTGCTTTCAACAGGCTTGATTCCAACAGCAGCATTGTCGTTAAATGAAATAATTGAATCACTTAAAAGACGTACAGATTGTAAGAAATTATATGCTATTACTGGTTTAAATACATTTAATTCAA
>DQUE01000031.1 GCA_015662405.1 Sulfurimonas autotrophica
ACAAAAGAAGAGCAACTCTATCGTCAAGACTATTGCGGTTGTATTTTTGGACTCACTATGCAAAGAGAGCAGCAAAACAAACTGATGGATGAGATGTTTTCTCCAATTTCAGGACAAATACTTCCTGCTTCCATCGAAGAGCGTCTCGCACTCTATACAAAACGAAATGAACTTGAAGATGAAGGCAGAGAGTATAAAATCATAAAACAAAAATTTCTCAACTATAGACAGTTTCATTGCAAACTAATATCAGGAAAAAAAGATACTCTTGAAGCGTATGCTTTGAGCTACTCTACCCTGCCTAGAAAAAAAGCACAGGGACGCATAGAGTTTTCCTATAATGACATTTACTATTTTAACCGTGAAGAGATAAAATTCATTACTTTACAAACCTATAATAATCTAAGCAACTCAAACTACAAATCCATTAAAGAGCTTATTTATAATCCTTTAGATTTTGAAAAAGAACAAGCACTCAGAAATATCATTTCAGGCACAAATTATGACCTTACTCCCATAATAGTCGTAAAAGAGATACCACAAACAAAGCTTACAATTCTACTCGATGCAAAAAGTTATGAGGACACCAAAGAAAAACTCATAACCACCCAAAATCATTAAACACAGATAAGAGATCAGAAACTTATTATCTTTTCTTAACAATAAATTAGATAAAATATCAAAAAATTATTGTTTTAAGGTTTATATGAATGCTTATGGATGTTACAGAGATACAAAAAATATTACCGCACCGTTATCCCTTTTTATTGGTCGATAGAGTTACAGATTTAACCAAGGGGAAATCAATCACAGCATATAAAAATGTTTCGATTTCAGAGCCTGTATTTCAAGGACATTTCCCTGGACATCCAATCTATCCGGGTGTAATGATTCTTGAGGGAATGGCTCAAGCTGGTGGAGTTTTATCTTTTTTAAGTATGGGTGATTTATCAGAAGAGGAGATAGCCTCTAAAGTAGTCTATTTTATGAGCATTGATAAAGCAAAATTCAGAACCCCTGTAAAACCAGGTGACAGACTTGAGTATCGCATTAATGTTATGAAACAAAAAGGGACTATCTGGGTACTCAAAGGTGAAGCTTATGTGGATGATAAGCTTGTAAGTGAAGCTGAACTCAAAGCTATGATAGTTGATAAATAAAAAGGGGAACTTTGTCTAAAATATCGCAATTAGCCGTTATCGAAGATGGTGCTAAAATTGGTGAAAATGTTGAAATTGGTCCATTTTGCTTTATTTCGCATGAAGCAGAAATTGGCGATAACACAACAATTGCAGCACATAGCTGTATTTATGGAAAAACAACCATTGGCAAGAATAACAAAATCTTTTCACATGCCGTTATTGGTTCTATTCCACAAGATTTAAAATTTGCAGGTGAAGATGTTGCACTTATTATTGGTGACAACAATACCATTAGAGAGTTTACTCTTTTTAACCCTGGTACAAAAGGCGGTGGGAGCAAAACCATCGTAGGAAACCACAATCTTTTTATGGGTTATGTCCATCTTGGACATGATGTTATTATAGGCAATCACTGCATTTTAGCAAATGCAGCAACACTTGCAGGACATGTTGAGCTTGGAGATTATGTTGTCATTGGTGGCATGACACCTATTCATCAGTTTGTACATATAGGTGATTATGCAATGATAGGAGGAGCCTCTGCTTTAGCACAAGATATTCCTCCATTTTGTATGGCTGAGGGAAATCGTGCCTCACTTCGGGGATTAAACTTAACAGGTTTAAGAAGACACTTAGATCGCAATGATATTAATGCTCTTAAATCTGCCTATAGAGAACTTTTTGAATCAGGCAAACCACTTAAAGACACAGCAAGTGAATTGCTTGAAAAATCTGACAATCATTATGTAATTGATTTATGTAATTTTGTCATAAAAACAAAACGCGGAATTCCGTTTGAAAGGAAAAATATATGATACACAGACATTGCAGCTTTTGTGATGCAAGCGAAAGCGAACAAAACCCTCTTATCGCTGGAAACGGTGTTTACATTTGTAAAAACTGTGTTGTTTCTGCTTATAAAATCATGTTTGGTGATGAAAAAGAGCTGGCAAAAGAGAAAAATAGTGAACTTGTTGATGCAGTTCATAAGCTCATGACACCAAAAGAGCTTGATGCTTTTTTGGGTGAATATATCATTGGACAAGAGAGAGCAAGAAAACTCTTAAGCGTAGCTGTTTACAACCACTATAAGCGTATTTTCAAAACAACGAGTACAAAAGATGATGATACAGAGATTGCAAAATCAAATATTTTGCTGATCGGACCAACAGGAAGTGGTAAAACACTTATGGCACAAACTATTGCAAGAGTTTTAAATGTACCTATAGCTATTGCTGATGCAACAAGTCTTACAGAGGCTGGTTATGTCGGTGAAGATGTTGAAAATATTTTAACAAAGCTTATTCAAGCAGCCGATGGTGATGTTGAGCGTGCCCAAAAAGGGATCATTTTTCTTGATGAAATAGACAAAGTATCTCGTATGAGTGAAAATCGCTCTATCACACGTGATGTTTCTGGTGAAGGCGTACAGCAAGCACTGCTAAAAATCATTGAAGGTTCTTCTGTAAATATTCCGCCAAAAGGTGGAAGAAAACATCCAAATCAAGAGTTTACCGCTATTGATACAACCAACATTTTATTTATTTGTGGTGGTGCATTTGATGGTCTTGAAGAGATTTTAAAACGAAAACAGGGTGAAAATGTTCTTGGATTTGGGCATGATAAAAAGACAAAAGATGAAGCAAAACCTACATTTGACATGGTTGAACCAGATGATTTGGTCCATTATGGGCTTATTCCTGAGCTTATCGGTCGTCTACCTATTATAGCCTCTCTTAATGAAATTACAGAAGATGATATGGTTCGCATACTCACTGAACCAAAAAACTCACTCGTAAAACAGTATAAAAAACTTTTTGCTATCGATAATGTTGAACTTAACTTTGAAGAAGATGCTTTGCGAGCCATTGCACAAAAAGCAATCAAACGCAAAACTGGTGCTCGTGGGCTTCGTGCAATTTTAGAAGAGTGCATGATAGATATCATGTATGAACTTCCAGATTATAGTGGTTATGAAGTGGTAATCACCAAAGAAGTTATTGAAAATGGGGAAAAACCTGTTTATATCAAAAAAAACACACAAAAAACAGCATAAGGCACGATAAATGATATTTAGTAAAATAGTTGGACTTTTTTCAAATGACCTCTCTATTGACTTAGGAACCGCAAATACAATCGTTATAGCAAAAGGTCGAGGAATCATCATAAATGAACCATCAGTCGTTGCTGTAAAAACAGAAAAATATGGACAACAACGTGTTTTAGCAGTTGGTCATGAGGCAAAAGAGATGGTAGGCAAAACACCTGGTAATATCAAGGCAATCCGTCCTATGCGTGATGGTGTCATTGCCGATTTTGACATGACAGAAAAAATGATACGAAAGTTTATTGAAAAAGCGCATGGAAGAAGTGCTCTTATATCGCCTCGTATTATTATATGTGTACCTTACGGGCTTACACAGGTTGAGCGAAAAGCAGTTCGTGAATCAGCTCTTAGTGCTGGAGCACGTGAGGTTTTTCTTATAGAAGAGCCTATGGCTGCAGCTATTGGAGCTGGTATTGATATTCGTGAACCGCAAGGAAATCTTGTTGTAGATATTGGTGGTGGAACAACTGAGATTGGTGTAGTTTCTCTAGGTGGACTTGTACTTTCAAAGTCAATTCGTACAGCTGGTGATAAAATTGATCAGGGAATCGTTAACTATGTAAGAAAAAAATATAATCTTTTAATTGGTGAAAGAGTTGCTGAAGAGATTAAAATAAATATAGGCACAGCAGTTTCACTCGACAAAGAGCTTACAATGATTATCAATGGGCGTGACCAAGTTGAAGGACTACTAAGTTCAGTTGAACTTACAAGCGAAGATGCAAAGGATGCCATGAAAGAGCCACTCAAAGAGATTGCTGAAGCACTTCGTGATGTGCTTGAAAAAATGCCACCAGATTTGGCTGGTGATATCGTAAATCATGGCATTATCTTAACAGGTGGTGGTGCATTAATTCGCCAACTTGACAAATACCTCTCTGACATTGTAAGAATACCTATTTTTGTAGCAGATGAGCCTCTTTTAGCTGTTGCACGAGGAACAGGAAGAGCTTTAGAAGAGATAGACCTCCTCCAAGAACTTTTTGAGAATGAATAAAAAGTCTCTTAGCTATTTTTTCCTTCTTATTGCACTCTTTATGGGTGCTTTGTATTATAATAATTTTATCCGCTCCCCAATTATTTCAATACTTAACTCCATAAAATCAAACTACTTTTCTACTATGGAATTTTTTGAAAACAGCATCAACAAGCATCTTTTTCAAGCCCAAGAGATAGAAAATTTAAAACAAAAACTACAAAAATATGAAAACAATCATCTAGTAATGCAACAACTTGCCTCAGAGCTTCATGATCTTTATAAAAAAAACGACTCTTCTCTAAAAACAAACCCGCAAGTACAACTCGTAAGAGCAATTTCATATGAAAAATTTGGAAATTTAAATAGACTATGGATGGATATACCAGACTATAATGCCTCTAAAATTTATGGACTTACCTATAAAGAGTTCGTAGCAGGAATAGTTATTGCAAAAAACAATCAACCACTTGCTTTACTTAATTCAGATATAAAAAGTGCTTATTCTGTGTATATAGGCAAAGAAAAAGCACCTGGAATCGCGCATGGCAACAATGCAAAGAGTATAGTGATAAATTTTATACCAGCATGGTTTCAGATTAATCCCGGTGATGAAGTAGTAACCTCAGGGCTTGACAATATCTTTTTTAAAGGACTCAAAGTCGGAAAAATCATTTCTGTTACAAAGTCGCAAGGATATCAAAATGCGGTAGTAAAACAGTATTACCAAGCAAATGAGCCAAACTATTTTTATATAATAAAGAGTGTAAAATGAAATATTTCATAATTGTAATGCTGCTGTTTTTCAATCTCTTGGCACAACAAAGTAAACAAAATTTGACAATTGGTACTGGAGTGTTTTTTCAAAGCCAACCAAAGGTGCTACAACTTTAGTTTTACCATCGCCTATAATCTTTTTTGATAACTCTGTTGTTTATGCAAGATGGAGCAGATTTGGCCTCTATTTTTTAGGTGATAAAAAAGAGAAGTACTCTTGGGGATTTTCTTTCACTGTGCAGCCAAGAACACTTGGTTACAACTCCTCAGATGCAAACTTTTTAAAAGGTATGGATGAGAGAGAATCAACTCTAGAGGGTGGCATTGCATTGAGTGCCATCTCCCAAAACTCCACATATATTGAAGTAATGCTTTTAGCAGATATAATGAACAAACATAAATCGTGGATAGGAAAAGTTGAAGTTGGCAATGAGTTTAAAGCAGGAGCGTTTACTTTTTATCCTAGTCTCGTTATGCTCTATCAGCCTAGAAAGTTTATTAATTATTATTATGGTGTCAAAAACTCAGAAACTACCATCAACCGTCTTGCATATTCGCCAAATAGTGGATTTACATTTGGTATGCAAACCTATATCAAATACCCATTGACAAATAAGCTTTCAGCATTTTTCTACGCAAGAGCAGATAAAATTCCAAGCAGCGCTTATAAGAGTCCTTTAGTGAATAACAAATTTATATATTCAGGACTTGCATCACTCATCTATCAGCCAAATCCAATGAAAATTAAAAAATAGCTTAAAATGAGTTTTTCAATAATAT
>DQUE01000064.1 GCA_015662405.1 Sulfurimonas autotrophica
ATTGTATCATCAACTTTAAAAGTTGGTTCATGCTGCACAATGGGTTCAGCAGGTGATATATATTCACCTCGACAATTTCGTCCAGGATTTCCAATTTTTGGTTTAATGTATTCTATAAGCAATTCACCTTTTTTAACACTTTGAATAAACCCTCTTGCAGCATAATCAATTTTGTCATTTTCATCGAATTCTTGATTTTGCTTATAATGTAATATCAGTGCATCATTTGTTGTAGGTATTAGCTCAACCCCTTCTGCTATTAAGTGTGTTTCACTCTGCTCAAACTCCAAATGTTGTGCAACTCTCACTTTTGCAGAGATTCTTGAAACAACATCAGGAAGCTTCTCATCAAATACATGCACAAAAATTCCGGCTCGTATCTTTTTTTTATGTATCAAATTTACAAAGTCATCTTCAAATCCTGAATTATAATCAACACTAGAACCAGCTGCTATGCTCAGATAAACTTTACATTTTGTTGCATTTACACCAACTGCCGTAATAAAATTTTTATATGAATTATCATCTTTTCTTTTTGAAAATATTTCAACTTCATATGTCTGTTTCATTTGAAAATCAGGGTTAAGATATGTCTTTTTTTTATCAAGTCCTCTTAACTCACGTGGTGAGATCTCTTTCCATTCGGACTCTTCTTTATCACTTTTTATTCTTGTATAAGTTTGCACAGTAAGGATATTAAAATCAAGCAATTCAGGTTTTATTTCATAAGATTTTGCAATCTTAAATATCTCTTTGGCAACATTTTGCGTCCTTACAACGGTCGGTCGAACTTTTCGAAGTGTTTTACTCTTTTTAGGAGAACCAAATAGTGCCATATTGAGATTACCTTCCTTGCTTTTAATTTTTATGAAAGATTTTAACCAAAAATTTGTTAAAATCATGTAAAATTTATAGTAAATCGACAAAGAAGCCTATGTTTAAAGCAATTTTCACCAACAGTTTTGGAATCCTTACCTCCCGAATATTAGGATTTTTCAGAGACCTTTTGACAGCATCAGCACTTGGTGCAAATATATATAGCGATATATTTTTCATCGCCTTTAAACTACCTAACCTTTTTCGTAGAATCTTTGCAGAAGGAGCTTTTACTCAAGTTTTTATCCCTGCATTTACACGAAGCAGACACAAAGCAGTTTTTAGTGTTACTATACTACTTCTCTTCTCTTCTATCATTTTACTCATCACACTCCTTGTAAATCTTGTACCAGAACTTTTTACAAAAGCAATTGCCACAGGTTTTGATGCAAACACCATTGCCCTTGCAGCGCCCTATGTTGCCATAAATTTTTGGTATCTTCCACTTATATTTTTGGTAACATTTTTGAGTGCTATGCTTCAGTACAGGCACCACTTTGCTACCTCAGCCTTTGCAACAGCACTCTTAAACCTCTCACTTATCGGCGCGCTCTATTACTCTAATGATAAGAGCCAAAGTGAAATTGTTTACTACTTAAGTTATGGGGTTGTGCTTGGTGGTTTGCTACAACTTGCTGTACATGTAATAGCTATATATAAATTAGGACTTGCTAAACTCCTTCTTGGAGGATTACAATATTTCACAAAAAAATCAAAATTGATAAAAGAGGAGACAAAAAAATTTCGTACAAGCTTTTTTCCAGCTGTCTGGGGAAACTCTACTGCACAAGTAAGTGCATTTTTAGACACTTTTTTAGCTTCGTTTTTAGCCACTGGTTCTATCTCTTATCTCTATTATGCCAACCGAATTTTTCAACTCCCTTTGGCACTGTTTGCCATTGCTACATCTATTGCACTCTTTCCAAGGGTCGCGCGCTATTTAAAAAATAGTGATGAAACACAAGCGCTAGCAAATCTACAAAAAGCTTTCTGGTTTTTGGCATTTTTGCTGACATCTAGCACTATTGGAGGTATTATTTGCTCGCATGAAATTATCTGGCTTCTCTTTCAAAGAGGTGCATTTCATGCCCATGATACAAACAATACGAGTGCTGTTTTAGAGATGTATATGCTTGGGCTTTTGCCATTTGGTATCCAAAAGCTCTTTATTCTTTGGCTTTATGCAAAAGAGATGCAAGCAAAAGCTGCAAAAATTGCTACTATCTCTCTTGTTGTCTACAGTAGCTTTGCACTGCTCTTCATCACCCCTTTTGGTGTGGCAGGTTTAGCATTAGCAAGCACCATAGGCGGATTTACAAGTCTCTTTTTTACCCTCAAAGTGTTTGGCATGAAAAACTTTTTTGCTATACTTCGTTCAAAAAATCTCATCTATCTGGCTATAAGTTCTGTTATTCTTATCGCTTTACTACTCTATTTAAAGGAAATTATCCGTGCATATATTTGATTCTGTACAAAAAACAAAACGCAAATTTACTCCGCTTAAAGAGGGCAAAGTTACACTCTATGTTTGCGGTCCTACTGTTTATGACAATGCCCATCTCGGACATGCAAAATCAGCGCTTGTTTTTGATCTCTTAGCTCGTGTTTTAGAGGCAAATGGATATGAAGTAACCTATGCACGAAATATTACAGATATAGATGATAAAATCATCAAAAAAGCACTAGAGCAGAAAAAAGATATAAAAACAGTTACAGACTTTTATACAGAAGCTTTTCACACAGAGATGGAAGCTATCGGGGTCAAAAGACCTACACTAGAGCCAAAAGCAACGCAAAGTCTTGAAGCAATGATAGATTTGATACAAAAGCTTATAGACAAAGGTCATGCCTACACGACACCTGATAATGATGTCTATTTTGATACAACAAGTGATAGCAGATACCTTACGCTCTCACACCGCAACCAAAATGAAGAGGAGAAGCAAGAGCGAGTTGTAAGTTCACACCACAAAAAAAACCATGCTGATTTTGCTCTATGGAAAAATGTCAAAGATGAGACTATTGCATTTGACTCCCCTTTTGGAGCAGGTCGTCCGGGATGGCATCTGGAGTGTTCAGCTATGATTGAAAAGCATTTGGCATACAGTGATACGCCCTTTGCTATAGACATACATGGTGGTGGTGCTGACCTACTCTTTCCACATCATGAAAATGAAGCGGCACAGACACGATGTGCAACAAACCATGAGCTTGCAAACTACTGGATTCACAATGGCTTTGTCACTATTGATGGTGAAAAAATGAGCAAATCTTTAGGTAACAGTTTTTTTCTCAAAGATGCCCTCAAAGAGTATGATGGAGAAGTATTGCGATTTTATCTTCTGAGTACTCATTATCGTAGTAACTTTAATTTTAACACGCAGGATTTAGAAGCTTCAAAAAAACGGCTTGACAAGCTCTATAGATTAAAAAAACGTCTCTTTGGAGTCACACCATGTAGTGATGAAACTGCTTTTAAAAAAGCGCTTTTAGATGCTTTAAATGATGATATGAATGTATCCTTAAGCCTTGCACTCATTGATGAAATGATAAATTCTACCAATGAAACTCTTGATACTCCAGGAAAACATAAACTCCTCAAGCGCGAAGCAGTAGCAAATTTAGCATACATAGAAGAGCTCCTAGGATTTGGTGTTAAAAATCCCTTTGAATACTTTCAGTTTGGTATTAATGAGGCAACAAAAGAGAGAATAGAGACACGCATCAAACAGAGAAATATAGCAAAAAAAGCAAAAGATTTTTCCCTTGCAGATAAAATCCGTGATGAAATTCTCAGCCTAGGTGTGCATCTTATGGATACACCACAAGGCACTTTTTGGGAAAAAGTATAAATGAGACTCGAACAACTGCAACAACATATAGAAAAAGAAGCACGCTCATCAAACGAAGAGTTTAAAAGACTCTTTCATGGACGTGGTGGACTCTATGAAGGTTACAGACACCTCACAGTTGATTCTATAGATACTATTGTTAGTGTTGCACTCTATTTTGAAGAGCCAAACGAAAAAGAGCTCATCGAGATGCTCAAATCCTTTACATGTAAAGCGGGCTACAAAACCCTCGTTGTACAAAGACGATATCGCAAAGGTGCACCTAGTGAAATAGTAATAGGAGAGATTCCAAAGAGTCTCCATGTAGTAGAAAACGGCATGAAACTCAAACTCAACCTCCTCTCAAATAAAAACAGCGGCTACTTTCCCGATATGAAAAATGGACGCAGTTTTGTACGAGAGCATGCAAAGAACAGACATGTGCTCAATCTCTTTTCCTATACCTGTGCCTTTAGTGTTGCGGCAAAACTAGGTGGAGCAAAGAGTATTGTCAATGTTGATATGAGCAAAAGTGCTCTCAAAACAGGAATGGCAAATCACTCTCTTAATAATCTTGATCCAAAAGGTGTAAGTTTTTTACCCTATAACATACTCAAATCACTCTCTTCTCTTCAGAGAAAAGGACCTTATGACTTGATAATAATTGATCCACCAACTTTTCAGCGTGGAAGTTTTGAGGCAACAAAGGACTATGAAAAGATCATAAAAAAACTACCACAACTTGCAAACAAAGATTGCATACTCTTAGCCTGTCTGAACTCTCCAGAACTACAAAGCAGTTTTCTTAAAGATATGATACAAGAGCATGCACCAAATTTTCAGTTTGAAAAACGCCTCCAAAACCCTCCTGAGTTTGCAAATGCCGATGAAGAGAAAAGCTTAAAAAATCTTTTATTTACAAAAATCAAATAAAAGGCTTCTCAAAAAAACTATCAAGTGACATATTTTCTTAATTTATAATAATAAAATTAATAATATATATTTATTATTTCTTAATATTGATTGGAATACTATTCTTTAATGAAAAAAAGACGTATCACAAAATTTTTTCGTTCCGTTTTCTATTTATACTATGATGGTTTTGTAAATATGAGAGTGGGTAAAACCCTTTGGATTCTCATAGCTATAAAACTATTTGTTATGTTTGCCATTGTAAAGTGGCTGTTTTTTCCAAATATATTGCAAGAGAACTTCACAACAGATGCACAACGAAGTCAATATATTTTACAACAACTCACAAAGGAGAATTAATCTATGGAACAGACTGAACTGCTTGTTGATTGGTCACGAGCACAATTTGCTCTTACTGCACTCTACCACTGGCTTTTTGTGCCACTTACACTTGGGCTTACATTTATCGTTGCCATTATGGAAACGATCTATGTAAAAACAGGTGATGAAAAATGGAAACAAACAACAAAATTCTGGATGGGACTCTTAGCCATTAACTTTGCTATAGGGCTTGCAACGGGAATCATTATGGAGTTTGAATTTGGCACAAACTGGTCAAACTACTCTTGGATTGTTGGTGATATTTTTGGAGCACCGCTTGCTATTGAAGGATTGATGGCATTTTTTATGGAGTCAACATTCTTTGCCGTTATGTTTTTTGGCTGGAACAAAGTAAGTAAAAAAGCGCACCTTCTCTCTACTTGGTTAGTTGCTATTGGCTCTAATCTCTCAGCACTTTGGATTTTGGTTGCAAATGGTTGGATGCAACATCCTGTTGGTATGAAGTTTAATCCAGATACTGCAAGAAATGAGATGGAAAGCTTTTGGGAGGTCTTTTTTAATCCAAATGCAGTGAGTAAGTTTTTGCATACAATAAGTAGCGGATATGTTCTTGCATCACTCTTTGTAATTGGTATCAGTGCATGGTATCTGCTTAAAAAAAGAGATACACAGTTTGCTAAGCGTAGTATCATAGTCGCTTCAAGTTTTGGACTTATTACATCACTTTTTCTTTTAACAACAGGTGATGAATCAGCACACCAAGTGGCTCTTAATCAGCCTATGAAACTTGCAGCAATGGAAGGGTTATATGATGGAGAAAAGCGCGCTGGAATTGTTGCTTTTGGTGTACTTGATCCTAAAAAAGAGATAGGAGATAATCATGCTCCATTTTTGTTGAGTTTTGAAATTCCAGGTGCATTATCATTTTTAGGCTACCATGATCTCAATGCTTTTGTTCCAGGAATTAAAAATCTCATACAAGGAAGTAAAGAGCATGGCATTTTATCCATTCCCGAAAAAATGGAAAAAGGAAGAATTGCTGTTGCTGCACTAGGTGCCTATAAAAAGTTTAAAAAAGAGGGTGATCTACTTCAGGCATCCCAAGCACTTAAAACTTTTGAACAAAACCAAGCCTATATGGGATATGGATACTTGAAAAAACCTGAAGATGCTGTACCAAATGTAGCACTCAGCTTTTACAGTTTTCATACAATGGTAGGACTAGGAACTTGGTTTTTGATTTTGTTTGTCATCTCTTTGTACTACTCAATGACAAATGAAATGCATAATAAAAAGTGGTTACTCTATCTTGCAATTGCAACTATTCCTTTGGGATATGTCGCTCAAGAGGCTGGATGGATAGTAGCAGAAGCAGGACGCCAACCATGGGCTATTCAAGATCTACTTCCAGTGGGCATGGCAGCGTCAAATATAACTTCAACAAGTGTTATGGTGACTTTTTGGCTCTTTGCTGTGCTTTTTACGGCACTCCTTATAGCTGAAGTAAAAATCATGATAAAACAGATCAAAATCGGACCGGAGGGACATTAAATGTTTGACTTACTCACTCTACAACAATATTGGTGGTTTCTAATTAGTCTCTTAGGAGCATTGTTTGTCTTCATGACGTTTGTGCAAGGTGGACAGACACTGCTCTATACTCTAGCAAAAACAGAAGATGAACGAGATGTTTTGGTAAACTCACTTGGTCGAAAATGGGAGCTTACTTTTACTGCACTTGTTATGTTTGGCGGGGCACTCTTTGCTGCTATGCCACTTTTTTACGCTGTAAGTTTTGGCGGTGCCTACTATGTTTGGATGGGAATTTTGTTTTGTTTTATCATTCAAGCAGTATCTTATGAGTACAGAAAAAAACCAGATAATATTTATGGAGAGCGGTTTTATGAAGCTCTACTCTATATCAATGGATCTTTAGGTATATTTTTAATCGGTGTAGCAGTAGCAACACTTTTTAGCGGTGGAAATTTCATTGTAAATGAAAACAACCTCTCACACTGGACAGTAGAGAGCTATGGTTTAGAGGCACTTTTAAATCCTTTTAATATCGCATTTGGGCTTATGCTTGTATTTCTTTCAAGATTTCAAGGTGCTTTATATTTTTTAAATAATGTCAATGTACCAAGCATTACAGCAAGAATCAAAAAAGTTGTGCTTATAAACTTTGGTATATTCTTACTCCTTTTTCTTTATGTAGTTAGCACTATTTTATTTATGGATGGTTTACGATATGATGCCACTACATCTGTTATCAGTGTTGAGAGTATGAAATTTTTCCATAGCTTTATGCATATGCCTCTTTTAATAGTTCTACTGCTTATTGCTGTATCAGCTTTACTCTATGGAGTCTTTATTGCAGTAGCAAAAAATGCACAAAAAGCTATCTGGTTTAGTGGGTTTGGAGTCACGCTAACGGTACTTGTACTCTTTTTAATTTTGGGACTTGACTCTTCAGTTTTTTATCCATCACTAGCCGATATGCAAAGTTCACTTACCATTGAAAACAGTTCAGCAAGTCAATATACGCTTGAAGTGATGAGTATAGTATCTTTGCTTGTTCCTGTTGTTGTACTCTACATTATATTTGTATGGCGTTCAATGGACAAATCACAAATAACAATAGATGAAGTAAAATCTGACCCACACCATTATTAGGAGGAATTATGGAATATCTAACAGAATCGATTTGGTACCTTAGCTGGCCTGTGATTATTTATCTTGCTTATAAATTTGTCACTCTCAATCTGCATCATTATAAAAAGATGGAAAGACTCGAAGAGCTCGAGAAGATTTATGCAGATATGGAAGCTGCCAAGAAATAGGCAGCTTTTATACTTTACTCACAATATGTTGCCAAAAGCCCCTCTTTGAGTGCTTTATAACTCTCCTCTCCTTTGAGTTTTTTCACGATTGCTAAAGCAAAACATAATGCTGTTCCTGGTCCTCGTGAAGTCATAACATTTGCATCTTCAACAACCATTGCACTATCGCCCATATAGCCCTCTTTTTTTATCTGTTCTTCTACTGATGGGTAGCATGTATATTTCTCCTTTAATACACCAGCAGCATTAAGTGCAAATGGTGCTGCGCAAATTGCTCCTATATTTTTCCCTTTTTCATCCATTTTACGCAGTAGGTTTTGTACGTTTTCATCCTCTGCAAGAGCATATGTTCCATCCCATCCACCAGGAAGTACAATCATATCAAGTTCCTCTGCAATAATATCCTTTACATGTAAATCTGCTTGAATAATAATATTGTTCGCACCTTTTACATGTAAAGAATCATCTAAAGATGCCACCAATACTTCAATCTCTGCACGTCGTAAAACATCTATAATACTCACAGCTTCTATCTCTTCAAATCCGCTTGCCAACGGTACTAAAACTTTACTCATACTCCTACTCCTTTTGATGTTTTCTACAATTGTATCATGACTTCATTAATAACAAGGGTACTAAGTAAGAGACCATAAATAACTTCGTAGCTAATGAAAATAGAAGCTATAAGATACAAGGCGAA
>DQUE01000106.1 GCA_015662405.1 Sulfurimonas autotrophica
AAAACTCCACTAAAATAGCCTCGCTCATACCCTTCAACATCTTCAATAATTGCAAGAGTACTTTTTTTTGGTGTTCCACTAATGCTCCCTGCTGGCAATAAAGTTTGCAAAATTGTGCCTAAGCTATCTTGCCAATTATCTTGCAAAGTACCACTAATATGTGAACTCACTTGCAAAAGTTTTTTCTCTCCCGCTTCTATGCTTTGCAGATAACGAAACCGCTCCACCTTTACATGTAAAGCAACCATAGAGAGATCATTTCGCAATAAATCGACAATCATGATATGCTCAGCTCGCTCTTTTTCATCTGCTAAAATCTTCTCTTTCGCATTTGTAACAGATGCATCAATAGTCCCCTTCATTGGAAACGTGTGAATTGTATTATTGTGAATTTGAATAAATTTTTCAGGAGAAAAGCAGAGAAATTGATCTTTATAACGCAGTTTATAGTGTGCATTTGTCACTTGAAACATCTCTTTTAAAGAGAGTTGTGTTTTTATAGGTGTCGGCTGTGTCAGGTTTAAAATATAGGTCTCACCTGACTTTATCTTCTCAATGACAGCATCAAATTTTTTTTTATATGCGAAGAAATCTATAGGTGTTTTCTGCAATCTATGCTGATGCGCTCTATAAGCGTAGTTTTCATCAATGCAAAATTCTATATCTTCTTTTTGTAGTTCTTCAAGTAAAAAAACTTCAACATTTTTGCCTTTAAAATCGCTTATAAACAAAAAAGGCTTTCTCTGTTTTGCTAAGGTATTTATCTGTTCAAAACTCATGCAATCAGTTTTTTTAGTATCGCCATTCTCATATTAACCCCATTACTTACCTGCTGCAATACTTTACATCGTTTATCTTCAAGCATGGCATCGCTTATATCTATATTTCTATGCACAGGTCCAGGGTGCAAAAGTATAATATCTCTCTCTCCTACAAGCTCTTCTGTGATACAAAAATCACTAGCATAATCTTTTAGCGAAGCATAGTTTTGTGAAGAGTGACGCTCTGTTTGGGTACGAAGACTCATAATTGCATCGATATCATCAATAATCTCTTTAAGATAGTGTGTCGTTTGTAGATGCGTTTTTGGTAAAAAGTGTGGTGGTGCCACCAAAATAACCTCCATGCCAAAGCGCGAAAGTAGCTCTATATTAGAGTTTGCGACACGGGAGTTTTTAATATCTCCAACAATGGCAATTTTTTTCCCTTCAAGCAGACCAAAATGCTCTTGAAGCGTATAGAGGTCTAAAAGTGCCTGAGAGGGGTGTGCATGCGCACCATCGCCAGCATTAACAATACTTGCTTTTGTATGCTTTGATAAAATTTGTGGCACTCCGGCATTTTCATGACGAACAATGATAGCATGTGGTCCCATAGCATCAAGATTCATTGCCGTATCAACAAGTGTTTCACCCTTTTTTGTAGAACTCTTTGCCACATCAAGATGAACAACTTCAGCACCAAGTCTTTTTGCCGCAATCTCAAAAGAGCTTTTTGTTCTTGTAGAGTTTTCAAAAAAGAGTGTAATTATTATTTTATCTTTTAAAATTTTTTCAAAACGACCATCACTGAACTTTTTAGCATCTGCAAGTAGTTCTTGTATCTCTTTTTTAGTTAAATCATCAGTTCGAATTAAATGTTTCATATCTATCCATTTTTAATTTCCAAATTATACAAGAGTTGACTCAGTGTGTCAATGTCATCGTCAACTTTAAAAACCGCAAATCCACTCTTGTCAAAATAGGGTTTGCTTACCTGCAAAAAGCTTTTCACTTCATTTTTGCAATTAAAAGCAACAATATGAGGAATATTTTTATCTTCAAGTGCTTTTTTACTCAACAGCGTATCATTAATACAACCTAAAGAACAGTGTGTCACTAAAAGTGCAGTTGCATTGAAAATTTTAATCAAATCAATGATCATATACTCTTCATCTAGAGGAACATACAATCCACCCGCACCTTCAATTATCAATACATCACACAGCTTTTCAAGTTTTTCTATCTTTGTCTGTAAAATATCTAAATCAAGCGGTTTATTATTTGAAGCAACAAAAGGTGCTGCAGGCAGTTCATACGATATAGGAACTATATCTTCTACATGTAAACCCAAAAACTCAGGATTTAACGCTTGTACTAAGGACAAAAGTTCACTTCCATCAGGATAAAATCCATCTATAACACCTGTCTCAATTGGTTTCATAACACCCACTCGAAGACCGCGTGCTGCAAATGATTTTAAAAGAAGTTTTGTTGTATATGTTTTCCCAATGTCTGTATTGGTAGCTGTGATAAATATGCGTTTTTTCATGCAAGGATTATAGCAAAGATTTCAAAAGTTTTGCTAAATAACCTCTTAAAACTCTCATAAAAGGAAAGATTTTTTAAAGGAAGAAAGTTTGTGGTTTTTAGTGTCTTAGCACATCATCCGAAGATGTGCGCTAGAGAGTAAAAAGATTAGTTTTTATCTTGATCAACTATTTTGTTAGCAGATATCCACGGCATCATTTCACGTAGTTTCACACCAGTTTGTTCAATCAATGAAGCACGAGCATTACTTCTTTCAGCATTCATACGAGGATACCCTGCTTGACCTTCTAAGATGAAGTCTTTTGCAAATCTACCATCTTGAATCTCTTTAAGAATCTCTTTCATTGCTTCTTTTGACTCTTTGTTGATAACACGTTTACCAGAAACATAATCACCATACTCAGCCGTATTTGAAATAGAGTATCTCATATCAGCGATGCCACCTTCAAACATCAAGTCAACAATAAGCTTGAGTTCGTGTAGACATTCAAAATAAGCCATTTCAGGAGCATAGCCAGCCTCTGTCAATGTCTCAAATCCAGCTTGTACTAAAGATGTTACCCCACCACAAAGAACAGCTTGTTCTCCAAAAAGGTCAGTTTCAGTTTCATCTTTGAAAGTTGTCTCAATAATTGCAGTACGACCACCACCAATTGCCGACGCATAAGAGAGTGCCAACTCTTTTGTATTTCCTGAAGGGTCATTTTCAACAGCAATCAAATCTGGAATACCACCACCACGAACAAATTCAGAACGTACAGTGTGTCCTGGTGCTTTTGGTGCTATCATAGTCACATTAATGTCTGCTGCAGGAATAATACTTTTATAATGAATGTTAAAACCATGACCAAAGGCAATAGTATCACCCGCTTTTAAGTTTGGTTCAATCTCTTCTTTATAGATTCTTGCCTGATCTTCATCTGGAAGAAGAATCATTACAACATCTGCTTTTGCAGTTGCTTCTGCTACTGTTAAAACTTCAAAACCTTTTGCCTCTGCTTTTGCCCAACTCGATCCACCTTTACGAAGACCAACAACAACATCAACACCACTGTCTCTTAAGTTTTCAGCGTGAGCGTGTCCTTGAGAACCAAATCCTATCATTGCAACTTTTTTGCTTCTGATTATATTAATATCGCAATCTTTATCATAGTAAACATTTAATGCCATTACTTATTTCCTTAATTTATTTTACTAACGCTTCGTTTTCTTCAGTAGAAAGCTTATTGCACTAGTGCAAGTAAAAATTTATAAAATTATACTCTATTTATAGTAAAAATTTTATTATAATCTCAATTATCCCCTAAAAATACCAGCTAACCCTAAAAACTATCTCTTTTGCGCTAAGAATCTTTGGAGTATTATCATGGCAGAAAGAGAATCTACTCTACCATCACGAATATATTTTATTTCTCCCTTCATCATATTTTCAGCTTCAAGTGAACTACCCGCTTCATCCTGATAAAAAAGTTCCCCTTCAAAATTAACCAAATTCATAAAATGTTCAATGCGTCTTCGCATCTCCTCTTCGCTACTTCCCCCTAATGGAACACCTATGACAACAGCATCTACTTCCCATGCTTGTATAACATTTTTTACTTCTGCTGATGCCTGATTACGATTTTTTCTTATAATTGCAGGAAGTGGAGTGACAATATCTTTGTGTGCCGAATATGCCAAACCGATACGTTTTAATCCCAAGTCAATTGCAATATATTTCAAATTTACTTCCCTAAACAAAATGAACCAAACATTTTATCAAGCATTTCATCATTTTCAAACGGACGAGTAATACTTGCCATCTCTTTTACTGCTTCGTTTAGATGAAAAGAGAAAATCTCCAACTCTTGATCTTGCAGTGGTTCATAGGAGTCTCTTATATTTTGCATTGTAGCTTCCACTGCGGAAATCTGACGCTCAGAAATAAGCATTATCTCATCACTACCATTATTTCTATCCATAATCTCTTCAACTCTTTTGACTAAAGCTGTCACATCATTTTTAGCGTTTAACTCCAAATCAAAATCCAAACTAGACAGGTCAAATTTTTGCACCAAATCGATTTTGTTTTTAACCACAACGATCTCTTTTTTCTCTCTATTTTTTTCGATAAGTTCTACAATTTGCTCATCTTCTTCATCTACTTTTTGAGAGCCGTCAAACAAGGCAATAACTATATCACTCTCTTGTATCGCTTCAAAACTACGCTCTATACCTATTTTTTCTATCGCATCATCTGCTTTGCGTATCCCTGCTGTATCTACCATACGAACAAGATGCGTCCCGATTCGCACCTGCTCCTCTATGGTATCGCGTGTAGTACCTGCAATATCACTCACAATGGCACGGTTATAATTGAGCAATGCGTTTAAGAGTGAGCTCTTCCCTACATTAGGTTTACCTACAATTGCCACTTTAAAGCCCTGCATTAAACCTTCACGTGATTTTGAAGCAACGAGGGTTTTTTCAAGCAGTCTATAGAGTTCATCAAGTTTTGTCTTTATCTGTGCAACCAAATCTAATGGTAAATCCTCTTCAGCATAATCAATGCTTACTTCACTATAGGCTAAGATATGAATTATCTCATCCCTGATCTGTTCTATAAACTCTTTTAAAGAGCCTTTCATCTGTGCAGCTAAAATTTTTGCAGCATCTTCACTTTTTGCTTCTACAAGTTGTGCTATTGCTTCAGCTTCACTTAGATCAATTCTTCCATTAAAAAAAGCACGTTTTGAAAATTCACCGGCATTAGCAAGTCGAGCACCTGCTTTGAGTGTTGCTTTGAGAATAGTTTGTGCAACTATAAAACCGCCATGACACTGAATCTCTACAACATCTTCGGCTGTAAAGGAGTATGGTCCTTGAAAATAGATAACAATTGCTTCATCAATAAGTTCATTTTTTTGATTGTATATATTTGTAAGTGTGGCATGACGTGGTTGAAACGCCTCTTTACATGTAAGTCTCTTCGCTATTTGCAAGGCATCTTCACCACTCACTCGTATAATGGCTATAGAGCCGATGCCATTAGCAGTTGCAATGGCAGCTATTGTATCATTCATAATTTAACTGTTATGATAATCGTTAACGATTATATATTTTAATCCATCTTTTGTAGAACGTATAACAACATACTTCTCAGGATAACGATCACGTAATTCTTTGAGTGCAATTTGCACTAAAACACCATCAAGTATTTTTGTTTGTGCTCGTCCATCTCTATCTATATTTTCATACACACTCGTTAGATATCTAGCGACTGATTCTTCTTGATTTTTCAAAAATTCTGCTATTTCAAGGCGCAACTGCAGACCATATTTTGTATTAATCCAGTTAAATAGCATATAAGAGAGTGCTTTATATCTATACCCCTCTTTTCCTATCAACAGTGCAGCATCTTCACCTTTAAACTCTACAAGCAGAGTCTCTTTATCATATACTGAAACCTCTATTTTGTCTATATCAAAACAAATCAAATCAAAAAGTTTATTGATTTCTACTTCTACTTCTTCTACAATTGTCTCTATATCAACTTTTTGAAAAAGATCTTCTTCATTAACTACATCATCATACTCATCATCATAATCTGCTGTATATGCAAGTCCGCTTGCTAAATCCTCTTCTAATTCATCTTCTTCTTGATCACTCACAAAAGAGGTTGGCATAATTGTATCATTGAGCATTTTATGCGTATGTTCACTCTCTTCTTCTGTGATCTCTTCTTTTTGCGCAACAGCCTCTTTTTTAATGGTAGCAACTATAATTGCTTTCTTTTTAAAAAGTCCTAAAAAACCGCTACTTGGAGCCTGAACAACCTCTACAGCCAGTTGTGTAACAGAACAATCCAATGCAGTTGCCGCTTCTTCAAATGCGCCTTCTAATGTTACTGCTTCAATTTTAATCATTTTTATTTCTCGCTATTTTTTTCAATTGCTGCTTTTGCGTCTTTTGCATTTTTAAACTGCTGATTTACAATATACTGTTGTGCAATTGAGAAAAGGTTATTTACGAACCAGTATAGAACCAACCCTGAAGGAAATGTTACAAAGAAAAATGTGAATATTACAGGAAGATATTTAAATATTTTTTCCTGCATAGGGTCTGTAAAATTATTTGGTGTCATACGTTGCTGCACATACATAGAAGCACCCATTAAAATCGGCAGGACATAATACGGATCCATACGTGACAAGTCATCTATCCAAAGAATCCAAGGAGCACCTTGCAGCTCAACTGCATTTAAAAGTGTACGATAGAGTGCAAAAAAGACAGGAATCTGTAACAACATAGGAAGACATCCACCCAATGGATTTGCTCCATGTTTTTTATACATCTCCATCGTTGCAGCATTTAAACGTTGCGGATCTTTTCCATATTTCTGTTTTAACTCTTTTAGTTTTGGAGCAAGCTCTTTCATTTTTTGCATAGAAACCATACCCTTGTAGGTCAAAGGATAAAGCACAATTCTAATAATTGCCGTCAATGCAATAATAGCCCATCCCCAGTTACCAAAAATTCCATATAGCCATGCAAGAAGTGCAAAAAGAGGTTTTGCTGCGAAAGTAAACCAACCATACTCTATAGCATTCGTGAGCATTGGGTCAATAGAGTGAAGAACCTTATACTCTTTTGGCCCAATGTAGCCATGAATAGTTTCATCTTTTAGCGCTTCAAAGTAGACTACAGGATTATCATTTTTTCCGCGCTCTACTATAACATTTGTATCTCTTTGAAAGCCATAAAGCATAATTGCAGTATATTGATCAAACGAAGAGGCTAATTTTACACCTTGGAATACTTGCCTGCCCTCAGCATCACCATCTTCTATGATATGTACTACATCATCATCAGTATATATTAGCGCTCCAGCAACTGCCATAAGTTTTTTAGACACCTGTGGTCTGTCTCCAAGATAGACATAATGTCTCACATCTTTAGATGTCGTAATTTTTGCATCATAATGACCATCAGCATAGAATGTCAACACTTTTGTTACAGTAAGATTTGACAACTTCTGTGTTAATGTGACAGTAACAGGTTTGTCAGTAAGCTCTACACTATTTGCATCTGCACTATAAGGAACTTTTGTCGCTTCATCATTTATGCTATCATCGCTAAAGCGAACATAGAGTGGTTTCGTTCCAAACTCAGGTATAACCTGTGCATGTAGATTTTCATCATTTCTGAATTTCTCTTCAAGGAGCTCTTTTGAAGATATTCGCCCAAGTGTATCAATTTTTAGAATAAATTTCTCACTTGTAATTGTAACTATCGTACTAGAGACACTCTTATCTGCTTTTTCTTTTTGAGACACAGCATGTCCAGAAGCTTCCTCTACTCTTGATACAACATCTTCTGTTGTTGAAGATGTAACTTTTTCTGTTTTAGCACTCTTTGCTACCTTTTGTTCTTGCGGTGGAAATATCGCAGTATAGCCTACGAAAAAAATTATCGATAATAGTACAGCAACTATTAATCTTTGATTTGGTGACATTTTGTCTAACACAAATTACCCTTTGTATGAAAAATTTTTTATAATGTAATAACGGTTGTTTTTATCGGGAATCAACCAATATTTTACAGCATCAATTTTAAGTTTAGTGGGCTTTAAAGCGAGCTTATCTAAAAGCGGATACTCTATTCCGCCCTCAAAAAATTGATTGCAACGTAGTATTCTAGTAAAAGAGTGGTAAAAAGCACTTGAAATTGCATTATTTTCGAAATTTATGCGTGCAAATTCGCTACATGTAGGATAATAACGACATGATCCATAGCCAAGAAGCGTAAAAAATTTCTGATAAAGCCATAAAAGCTTAAGTAAAAGTTTTCGCACGACTAAGTATCTTTTCAAAATCATTGGAGAGTTTTTCAAAAGGAGCATCAAATATTCCTGCTTTTGCAACAAATATATAAGTACCATCTTTGAGTGAGTTTGCGTATTTACAAAAAAGTGCACGCAAACGACGCTTTGCACGATTACGCTTGACTGCGTTACCAAGTTTTTTTGTAGCAGTAAAACCTACTTTGCGCACTCCTGATTGAGGAAGGAAGAATAAAACAACAGTATAAGAGTGTTGATTTCTTCCCTTATTGTAAACATATTGAAACTCTTTATGGAGTTTCAGTGTGTTAAATCCGCCTATACTGTCAATTTTTTACGACCTTTAGCACGACGACGGTTAATAATGTTACGACCATTTTTAGTAGCCATTCTTGCTCTAAAACCGTGTGTTCGTTTTCTAGGTGTATTGTGTGGTTGGTATGTTCTTTTCATTTCGACATATCCTTATCTGATTTAAGTTTGGAAGTTTACAAAAATTTTACTTAAAGTGTGGTTAATAGTTGCATTACTTTTCTTATGCTCCAAAATTTAAATCTGAAATGTAATTTTTGAAAACTTGAAAAAACTAACTATTACAATCTTTCTTCAATGCTAAGCACAAAATATTTTGTATCTTTGAAAGAAACCTTTAATTAATTATAACAGCAGAAGATTTAGATATAGACTATGCCCAAGGTTTTCACCTTGGAAAACCTTTAGCAATCGAGGATTATATGAAACGCAAAGATTCTTAAGAAACCTTCACTTCTACTTCACCATCTGCAACAGTGAATTCAACACGGGATCCTTCTTTGACTTTTCCTTCAAGAATAAGATCAGCTAAACGATCCTCAACAATTTCGTAAAGTGCACGTTTTAGTGGACGAGCTCCATATACAGGGTCAAATCCAGCCTCTGCAATATACTCTTTTGCTTCTTCGCTAAGAACAAGTTCAATGTTTCTCTCTTTGACTTTGTTTACAATTTCATTAAAGAAAATATCAACAATACCTTTGATCTCTTCTTTGCCTAATGCATTAAATATTACGACCTCATCAAGTCTGTTCAAGAATTCAGGTTTAAAAGCTTTTTTCAGTTCACTCATAACCATACCTTCAAGTTCAGAACTTCCAGAGTGTGCAATTATCTTATCACTTGCAATATTTGATGTTAAGATAATAATCGTATTAGTAAAGTCAACCGTTACCCCTTTATTATCAGTTAAACGACCATCATCAAGTACCTGAAGAAGTATATTGAATACATCTGGATGTGCTTTTTCCACTTCATCAAACAAAACAACAGAGTAAGGTTTTCTTCTTACTGCTTCTGTAAGCTGTCCACCCTCTTCATACCCTACATAACCTGGTGCTGCACCAACAAGACGAGATACGGCATGTTTTTCCATATACTCACTCATATCAATTCTAATGAGTGCGTCTTCAGAGTCAAACAAGAACTTCGCCAAAGTTTTTGCAGTCTGTGTTTTACCAACACCAGTTGGCCCAAGGAAAAGAAAACTACCAATCGGTCTATTTTTGTCACTCAGCCCAGCTTTATTACGCTTAATTGCACGCGCAACAGCATGTGTAGCCTGAGGCTGTCCAACAACAGTTTTATTTAACTCATCTTCAACGTGAATAATCTTCTCTTTTTCACTTTGCAACATCTTACTTACCGGAATACCTGTCCATCTACTTACAATAGATGCAATAGACTCTTCATCAACAGAGTTTTTGAGCAAGGTACCTGCTGCTTGCATTCTATTCCATTGCTCATTTAACTCTTTTTCCTGTTCTATCAGTTTTGGAATTTCACCATACTCAATCTCTGCAGCACGGTTAAATTCTGAACGACTCTTTGCAAGCTCTGCTTCACGACGTTTTGCCTCTATCTCCGCTTTAATTGCAGAGATTTTTTCAAAAACCTCTTTTTCAGTTTGAAACTGCGACTCAAGTTTTCTCACTTTTTCTTCAACATCAGCAAGCTCTTTTTCTATCTCTTCAAGACGCTTTTTATTTGATGGAGTCTCTTCCATTTTTAGTGCTTCTTTTTCAACCATAAGCTCGGAGAGTTTTCGTTTTGCCGCTCTTAATTCATTTGGCTCTGACTCAATTTGCATTTTCAATTCAGCTGCTGCCTCGTCAATAAGGTCAATCGCTTTATCTGGTAAAAATCTGTCTGCAATATATCTATGAGAGAGTTTTGCTGCAGCAACCAATGCACTGTCTGAAATACTTACATTATGGTGTGCTTCAAGTCTCTCTTTAATTCCGCGAAGAATTTGCAATGACTGATTGACACTTGGTTCATCTACATTAATTGGCAAGAAACGACGCTGCAGTGCCGCATCTTTTTCAAAATACTTTCTATACTCTTTAAGTGTTGTTGCCCCAATTGTATGCAATTCACCACGAGCAAGTGCAGGTTTTAAGATATTTGCTGCATCCATTGAACCCTCAGATGCTCCAGCACCGACAATAGTGTGAATTTCATCAATAAAGAGAATAATATTACCACTCTCTTTTACTTCATCAATCACAGCTTTGAGTCTATCTTCAAATTCACCACGATATTTTGCACCCGCAATAAGTGCTGACATATCAAGGGCAATAAGCCGTTTATTTTGCAAAGATGTTGGAACATCTCCAC
>DQUE01000020.1 GCA_015662405.1 Sulfurimonas autotrophica
ACAGGTAAAGATTATATATTTGTAACAGCCACCTCTATTCGCAGAAACTAAAAGAGAAGAACTTGACAAATAAATTTATATGCACTACACTTATTTGAAAAAGCAATGCAAAATATAAAAAATAGATGCACCATTTTAGAGTGTGCAAGTTCCTATGACTATCCGGTAGAGTGTGTTAGTGAACTTGCACGAGAACTTCAAAGCTTAGAGAGTGCTACATTTGCAAGAATAGTAAATAATCCTTTTTCGCAAGAAGCAAGGGACCTAGCACGGTGGTGGGATATGTATCAAACATATATTCCAGTTAACTAACAAAGGAATTATACTTATGAAAAAGAATGAATTATTATATATAGAAGATGCCAACAAACAAAAGTTGTTTTACTATTTTACGCCTGCAGCATTTATGTCAAACTTTGTACCGCTTGCTGTAGTTTTCACAAATGATGATGCGCAAGCATTGAACTTTGAATACAAAATGTGGAATATTCTCACACCAGTTTACGACTTTAACAACCAAGATGCCAATAGCAAATTACTTCTACAAAACCTTATAAAACAAATTGCTCAAGAGCATGAGTGTGAAGAGCATATATATTTTTGTGACACAATTGGAAAAAAAGAGACAACTCTTCTTATACAAGAGTATATGCCAAATGACTTAGAGGTTTATTTGCAAATATGCCCATTAGCACAAACAGATCAAGTAGCCACAGTAAAAAAATGCCTAGATAAACTTGCACGCATGGATTTTAACGCAACATAAATATTAAGAAGATTGAGCATGTTTAGCCATTACTGTATCCATCGTTTTAATGTGATCAATCATCCATGCTTTTAAATTACCATTTATATATGCAAGTATAGCATTAGGGTCTCTTCTCTCATCAAAATATTCTATTATCGACTGCAATTCACTCAGATGCCTGTCATGCTCAGCTTTATGTGAATTATATTCAAAAAAACTAGACTCTTTCATAATGTTCTCTTCTTTGGAAAAATGAAGAGTTGTGTGCTCTAAAAGCTCTTTTAGCGTTGCAAGCGTTGCTTCTATATCATTGTCTTTTGCAGATGATTCAAGTTTATTGACAAGAAGACTCTCTTCTAAGTGTGTATCATTCATGCTTGGTATTGCTACCATTGGAAGTTCTTCTTGTGCAATCAATTTTTATCCTTATACTGCATATACTCTAATATTGTTAGTCTCTAACTGACCATTTAAGATTCTTTGGATTGAAGCGAGTGTTCCACCTGAACTTGCACAAGATCCACATGCTCCTACATATGAAATATAGACATCAGTGAGTCCATTCTCCTCTTTGAGATCTATAAAATCTAAATCTCCACCATCAGCATGTAAAAATTCTCTTATCTTTTCATCTATAATTTTATCTATTGCATTAATTTTTTGGATAGTACTCATATTTTCAAAATCTACTTGTTCCGTCGTTGTTTCACTCACATTATCTCCTTTTTTTCTCTTATAGTACCACTTGTTACTTAACAAAAAATAAATTTTTTTACTTTACTTTTTTTCCATTTACCATATAAACTAGAGAAATCTGATCATTCTTGCGTGTGATAATAACCTCTAATGGTTCTTCAACTGTGTACTTTCTAAAGATAATTCTACGCTCCTCATCATCTTCAAAATCTTTCACAAGATTAAATCCATCTTCCTTAAAGTGCGTTATATACTCATCGACACTATTCAATGAAAGAACATCTTGAGTGTTTTCTTCTTCACTTTTTATAGTGTCTGTTTCTTGATCCTCTCTTTGGCTACTGACTTTGTTGGTTTTGCTATCATAAAAAATTTTCAAACCGATTGCAGGATCCCTCGTTTTATCTACCCATTGACTTCGGCTAAACTCTTTAGTTTCACCATCACTTAACATAATCAATCCCTTGCCATCATCACTATTAAACTGAAATATCACTCCCATCATATGTCATTCCTTCAAGTTTCTGTGTATAGTAACTTTTTTTGACTTAATTTAAAAAATATTTTTAGCTATAATAAGCGTACTACTTAAAGGGAGCAATCTTATGCTAATGGCAAACCTGCAAAGTGATATAAGTGATGTCGAACTGAAACAAAGATGGCGTTTATATTGGATACATACAATTTTTGAATTTTCAAACATAAAATGGCAGGAGGTGTCCTGGCTTCATTCCAAAACCTCCTCTTTTGAGGAGTGTATCAGCGCCTACTTTGACATTTTAGCACTCGATGATGCTTATAAAAAAGCACTTCAAGCTAAAAATGTCTCTGATGAAGAGGTGCAAAATGCACAAGAGTTTCACAAGCTTATAACATTTTATATTGAGCCAAGCGATGATGCACAGGAGATACTCAATGACAAAGAGTGGCAAAACGTTGTTAGAGCAGCAAAAGATTTTTGGCACTACTTAAAAGAGAATGTCACATCAAAAAGAGAAAAAAAACTGATAGATGATTTAGAGAAAGAATTTCCATTTTAAGTATATTTAATATTTTTCATTACTCTTTACACGAACTGCAATGTTTAAGAGAGTTATAGCTACAATTCGTAAAAAAACATAATAGAAGGCAGCAGAAAATATGATTACAAAAGAAGAATTAGAACTACTCAACAGTGGCAAAGAGAGTGATCGCATGGCACTGGCAAACAATCCAAAAACATCTCCAGAAGCACTAAAACAGTTAAGCACAGATGAGAATCAATTTATTCGTGCTAGAGTTGCTGCGCATATAAATACATCTGCACAAACATTAGACAAATTAAGTAAAGATGAAAGTCCTTTTGTGCGTGAGTTTGTAGCAGAACATCCAAATACAAGAGTTGAAACACTTGTAGCTTTAAGCCAAGATAGAGAAGTTGTTTCATGGGTTGCAGGAAATGCAAATACTCCTGTTGAAATCTTAGAAAAGTTGAGTGACGACGAAGATGAGTTTGTAAAAATATCAATAGCCGTAAACCCAAGTACAACAACTGAAATTTTACATAAACTCAGTAATGACAAAGATGAAAATATACGTGCGGCAGTTGCAAAAAACCCAGATACTCCACAAGAGATACTTGAAAAACTAAGTAAAGACGAACATGAAGATGTCCGAAAAATAGTTGCAGAACATCCTACAAGGTCATAAAATAAAACTTAATAATATCTTAATTTTAAAAACATATTAAAAAAATAATATAAACAGAGATTAATAAGAATATTTTTTTTAAATTTTATTATACTGTGGCTTGAATTTTACAATAAAAAGAGGGATAAACATGGCACAAAACAACCCAAAAATAGTAGATCTTGCAATAATCGGCGCAGGTCCTGGTGGAATGGCAGCTGCTATTGAAGCAAAACTGGCTGGTATTGAAAACTTTATAGTCATAGATAAAGCACCACACCATAATGATATGATTCACAAGTTTTATAAAAAAGGCAAAAGAGTTGATAAAGACTGGATGGGAATCAAGTTTGAATTTACTGGCAATGTTACTTTTGAAGAGTGTTCAAAAGAAGAATATATTCAACAAATGAATGATAAGTTAAGCGAAGCGGGCGTATTAGATAGATTTGAATATAATCATGAAATCATAAGAGTTGAAAAAGGAGAGGATGGACTTTTTTCAATTGTTTATGCTACTGATGGTATATCTGAAGCTCTTGAAAATATGAAAGCAAAAAATGTTATTCTTTCAGTTGGTCGTATGGGTAAACCTAACAAACCAAAATATAAATTCCCAAAAGAGCTTAAAGGTGTGCTCAACTTCAACCTTTCTAAAGTTCAAAATGGTGAACATGTGATGGTAGTTGGTGGTGGTGATACAGCTGGTGAGTATGCTTATGGATTAATTGAGATGGAAGGCATGGAAGATTGTGTTGTTACACTTAACTATAGAAAAGCAGAAATAACAAGAATGAATCCAATCAATACAGAAATGTGTATGAAATACCTTAACAATGGTAAACTTATAAACAAACTTGGTGTAGATGTTGAGAGTGTTGAACCTGGTACAGAAAGAGCAGTTAAAGTAAACTTCACAGATGGAACTACTGGAGAATATGACAGAGTGGTATATGCACTTGGTGGTACAACTCCAAAAGATATTCTTGTTAATTCAGGTGTTAAAACTGGTGAATGGGATGTTCCAGTGTATGATGAAAAAACTTTTGAAACAAATGTAAAAGGTCTTTATACTATTGGTGATGTTGTCACTGACCAAGGAAGTATTGCACTTGCTTTTAATCATGCAAGTGATGCCGTAAAAGACATCGCTTCAAAGTTAAAATAGATTAAGTTCTATTTTAACTTCTCGTTGAAACTTTGGCTTTATAACTCTTTTCGACATCAGCCATAAATGACTTCGTAAAAATACCAACACGAGGTTCATCTTCAAAATGATATGCAGCAAACCCAAAAAAGTCTTCTGGAGTAATCTCATACTCTGACATTTTATCTATTGCACCTGCAATATCATTATTAAAAAGTAGCTCTGCAATCTCCTCACCTTGATTACTTCCATTTTCGCCATTAACTGGTCTGTAACATTTTTGTTTGAGCATCCGCTCCTCAAGTTCATCAAGTCTATCACCCTCTTCTTCTGTCGCCGTACCTGTTTTAAGAATTTGCATAACTAATTGCTGCATCTCTTCTAATATTTTTGATTGTTCACTCATTTTAATCTTCCTCTTCGTCATCTATACCTAAATTTTCAAT
>DQUE01000119.1 GCA_015662405.1 Sulfurimonas autotrophica
ATAACAAAAAACAGCTTGATTTTATAGATGAGGTGTTCCATATAAAGGAGGCACAGATAGTAAAACATCTCAAAACAGTCCAAGATAAAGAAGTGGAGCGTTTTATGGAGGATGCAAGAATAGATAAAGAGCTCGTTTTAAAGGTTGGTGCACCTGTTTTGTTTACACGGAATGCATGGAACTATTTTAACGGAGAGCGTGGTATTGTTGTCAATGTGGATGCTCGTTATGTCTATGTGCAAAAGAGTAATGGCAAAGTTATAAAACTTGAGCCAACAGCACAAAGTAAAGCCGTTTGGAAAGAGAAGAGTGTTGGGGGTAAAAAAGAGATGGTTGAAGAGAATATTTTTACTGTCTATCAGTTTCCTATAAAACTTGCCTTTGCTATTACGATTCATAAGTCACAGGGAATGAGTATAGAAGATGTAATAATAGAGACCAATGAGATATTTGCACCTTCACAATTTTATGTAGCACTTTCTCGTGCATCAAATCCTGCAAGATTAACACTTATCGCACCAAGAAGACAGTGGTATGATCTTGCGTATGTAAACCCTAAAGCTTTGCGTTTTGTACAAAGGCAGAAAAATTGTTAAAAAAAGTAGAGATATGGGTATAATTCTTATTATGTTTAGTGGTATTTTGGTGAGTAGGAAATCTTAAATGAAAATATAAAAAAAATCAAAGGAAGTGAGATTGTTTTATAAAAATTTATTATGGATAATAGTAGTAGTGGTTAGTAGTTTTAATGCATGTGCATCACATCAAGATGATGGTTATTATGATAGAGCAAACAAGGCAAGCGAGAAAGCCTTAGAGAAGTTGGAGAAAGAGTAAAATCTTTGCACTTTGTATTTGTCACTTTTATTTTCATCATGTTCTGTTGCATTTTGGTGAATAAAAAGAGAATTTTAAGTTTTTCAGTAGGAAATAAAAGTTATCATTCGCAGAAGAAAAGGAAGACAAAAATGGCAGATAAAAGTAGTACTATTACTATTGCAATAGACGATATTCCTGATAATGTTGTTCTTTATAGATATGAAGATAATGATTTTATATTTGTAGATATTAATAAAAATGTGCAAAAAACAGAGCATATTGCTAGAGATGAGCTTATAGGAAAAAAACTAACAGAGGCTTTTCCAAATGTAAAAGAGTTTGGACTGTTTGATATTCTCTTGAAAGTTTATAAAGATGGTAAACCAAGAGAGCTTGATAGAAGACTTTATAGAGATAATAGAATAAGTGGCTGGCGCCATAATAGCGTAAGAAAACTTGCAAGTGGTGACTTGGTAGTTTTTTATAAAGATGTGACGAATTTTAAAGAGCTTGAAGAAGAGGTAAATCAGCTAGATAAACAAACAGAACAAGAGCGAGAAAAAGTTGCATTACTTGCACAGGCTTTAGAACAAACTGATGATATGGTTTTGATTGCAGATGCAAATGGCATTATTGAGTATGTAAATGATGCTGTAACACTTATATCTGGATATACCAAAGAAGAGTTAATAGGAAATAAAACAAATATCTTCAAATCAGGAAAACATACAAAAGAGTTTTATGAAAAACTCTGGAAAACAATCTTATCAGGAAAAAACTATCAAAGTGTAATTATAAATAAAACAAAGAATGATAAGCTTTATTATGCTGATTTGAAGATAACACCGCTATTTGATGAAAATAAAAAGCTTAAAAATTTTGTTGCTACTAGCATGGATATAACAAATCGTATTGAGATGCAAAAAAAGTTGCAAAAACTAGCTACTATTGATAGTTTGACGGGGATATATAACAGATATAAAATAGATGATGCTATAAACTTACAAATAGCACGCTCAAAACGCTATAAAGAGCCATTTTGTCTGATTATGCTGGATGTTGATCATTTTAAAAAAGTAAATGATACATATGGGCATGATATAGGAGACAAAGTACTAAAAGCACTGAGTCGTTTAATTTCCAAACATATTCGCTGTACTGATATATTTGGCCGTTGGGGTGGCGAAGAGTTTGCAGTTATACTTGAAAATACAAAAAAAGAAGAGGCTATTGAAATTGCTGAAAAACTGAGAAAAATTGTTGAAGCATATAGTATTGAAAATAGATACAAAATCACAATAAGCTTAGGCGTTGGAGAGTACAAAGAGGGTGAATCAAGAGAAGATTTGGTAAAAAAAGTGGACAAAGCTTTGTATAGAGCGAAAGAAAACGGAAGAAACCAAGTAAGTGTCACGTAAAAAATGAGGCAGAGAGTAGACTCTCTGCTTAAGAAGCTACTATAACTCTTTTTCGTGTTTAGCAAGATACTCAGCAACACCTTTAGCGTCTGGTTTCATAGCTTCGTCACCTTTTTGCCAACCAGCAGGACAAACTTCGCCATGCTCATCAGTAAACTGCTGTGCATCAATCATTCGTAACATCTCATCAACATTACGTCCAAGTGGAAGATCATTAATAACTGCATGACGAACAATACCTTTGTCATCAATTAAGAATGAACCACGAAGTGCTACTGCATTGTTAAGAAGAACATCGTATGAACGAGAGATCTCTTTTGTCAAGTCTGCTACAAGTGGGAAGTTTATACGGCCAATTCCACCTTTTTCTACTGGAGTCTCTCTCCATGCAAAGTGAGAAAATTGACTATCAACAGAAACACCTATAACATTTACACCACGCTTTTGAAATTCATCATATCTGTGAGAAAATGCAATAATTTCTGATGGGCAAACAAAAGTAAAGTCTAGTGGATAAAAGAATACAACTGTACCTTTTTCGCCATAGTTTTCACTTAATTTAAAATCTTCAACGATTGAGCCATCAGCTAAAACTGCTGTAGCTGTAAAATCCGGAGCTGGGTTTGTTACTAACATAATTATATGTCCTTGTGTTTAATTTTTATAAAGCGATTTTATCTAAAATTTACTAATAAAAATCTATATTTTTTGAGTTAATTTATAACTTTTGATTTTGCAAGTGCTTCTTCTATCTCTTGAGTACTGATATCTCCATCAAGCTTGAGAGAAACATCTCCATCTTTACCGCTTACAGACATATTTTTGATTTTACTTTTTGTGGCATCACTCATGCATTCACATTTACCACTAGAACAGTTTTCTACCATAGAAACAATATTTTCTATTTTTACTTCACCTGTGAATGAAATTTTTACACCACTTGCTATTTTGTTTACTTCTTTATTCATTACATAACTCCTTTTTTATGATTGGTAATAACTCTTTTTCTATTAAATCAAGCGTTTTTTCATACTCCTGCTCTGCTTTTCCACTTGGATCTTCAAAGCCTACATGGATGCTCTTTAGAGCATTTGGAAAAACTGGGCAGCTCTCTTTTGCTGCGTCACACACAGTTACAACAAGATCAAAAGGCGTATCTAAAACGCTTTGTATAACTTTTGAGTGATACTTATCGTTCCAGTATCCTTTTTTTTCTAAAAGGGCTTTTGCATGCGGATTGACCTCTCCACTTGCTTTGACCCCTGAACTTTGCACATGTACACAATCACCAAGTTTTGCATTAATAAGTGCTTCAGCCATAATGGAGCGACAGCTATTTCCCGTACAGAGAATTAACACCTCTTTTTTTTGATTCATATTTTACAGGATCCTTTTTGTGATGATTTTTTTAAAATGGGCAGATCTATTGCTAAATGTCTTATCTCTTGTAGTGCTTCTGTGCGAAACCTATCAAGGGGAGAGCGAATGCGGTAGTGTGCCCAGACTCCTTTACGCTCAACGCTGACAAAACCAGCCTCTTTAAGTATTTTAAGATGCCTTGAGAGACGAGATTGTATCATATGCAGTGACTCTTGTAAATCGCAAACACAACACTCCCCATACTCATCCAAAAATCGTAGAATGAGTAGGCGGGTCTCATCATTGAGTGCTGAAACTGTTTTTAAAAAGATTTCCATAATACGCTCATTTTGATAATTTGGAATAATTGTAGCAGAATAAAATATAAATATCAAGATATATTGATTTATAGATTTGATTTGGCTATACTTTTACAAAATTGATAAGGAATAAAAGTATGGTTTTAGCATTTGGCTTATTTTTGGTGACATTGGTATTTATTATTTGGCAGCCAAAGGGTTTACAAATTGGAACAACAGCAGTCATAGGGGCAATAGTTGCAGTTGTTTTAGGGGTAGTGAGCTTTAGTGATGTCATTACAGTAATAGATATAGTCTGGGATGCAACGCTGGCATTTATTGGTATCATTATTCTCTCTATGATTTTGGATCAAATAGGTTTTTTTGAATACTCAGCAATTAAAATGGCACGTTTGAGTGGTGGAAGTGGAAACAGAATGTTTATTTATATTTTGCTTCTTGGTGCTGTTGTGGCAGCATTTTTTGCAAATGACGGTGCTGCTTTGATTTTGACACCGATTTTACTTGCAAAAATGAAGTATCTTAAAATGAAACCACTGCCAATTTTTGCTTTTTTAATGGCAGGTGGTTTTATAGGCGATGCTGCATCAAATCCGCTTGTGATTTCCAATTTGACAAATATTGTTACAGTAGGGTATTTTGATATAGGATTTGTTGAATATGCAAAAAATATGTTTTTGCCGAATCTGTTGAGTATTATTGCTTCTATTGTAGTCTTATGGATCTATTTTCGAAAAGATATTCCTTTGCATGTAGATGTAGATACACTGCCTGAAGCATCTTCTGTCATTAAAAATCAAACAATGTTTCAGATTGCATGGATTTTTTTAGCACTTTTGATGGTAGGCTATTTTATAGGAGATTACTTTCATTTACCTATTTCACTCTTTGCACTTGGTGGTGCTTTGCTCTTCTTGGCAATTGCAAATCACTATAAGGCAGTGAAACCGATTATGACTATTAAGGCAGCACCTTGGCAGGTAGTATGGTTTAGTATCGGCTTGTACGTTGTAGTATATGGTCTCAAAAATGCAGGATTAACAGATAGTGTGGCTGAGTGGATTATCTATTTAAAAGAGCAGGGAGAAGTGGTTGCTGTTATCGGTACAGGATTTTTATCCGCAGTTATTAGTGCTGTTATGAACAATATGCCAACTATTATGATTATGGACATTGCTATAGACAAAGTTGGATATATCGGTAATGAATCTCTTGTTTATGCAAATATATTAGGCGCAAACTTAGGACCAAAGATGACACCGATAGGCTCTTTGGCAACGCTTCTTTGGTTACATGTACTCGCACAAAAGGGTGTTAAAATTGGCTGGGGTGAGTATATGAAAGTTGGAGTTGTTATCACACCACCTGTGTTGTTTATTGCATTATTGGGCTTGTTATAATGTTTTATAATTGAAAGAAAATTCACAAGAATGAAAATAGTATTTTTTGAGATGAAACTACAAGAGAAGAGCTTTTTTGAAAGTACAATCTTTTTTGAAAATAAAGCATTACCATTAAAGTATAAGAGCAGCCGATTGAGAATCGGCTACGATGGAGTATTATTTTGCATCTTGTTTTTTGGTAGTGCTTTCTGACTCATGTTTAGATAAGAGTGATGCAAAATCTTTTTTGATTTTTTCATAAAGTTTTTCAACGATATTTTTCCCTCTGATCTCTTTTTGAATATTTTTGATCTCTTTTTTCAGCGCTGCATACTCTGGTGCATGTTTTTTCGTATATCCAAGTAAAACAGCTTTTTCAAGCTCATCTTGTGCAGCATCTAAAAGTTTTAATGCTTTTGTTTTTTCTTTTTTATCAAGTTGAGATGCCTCAATAACCAAACTTTGTGCTGTAATAAGTGGTAATGGAATAACAACAAACTGTACTACTACTCCATGTAAAGCAGTTACTAAAGTAGAAAAAGCTTCTTTCTCTTTTCCCTCGTTTAATTGTTTTAATGCATCTTTTGTTGCCAAAGGATACACGCCCATTGGTAAATATTGTGTTGTAATAATCATATCATCTTTAAGCGGCATAAGAAGAGCTCTTGCTGCTTGTGTTTCATAATCATCGAGTAAATCTTGTGTAGTTTTAATAGTCTGCTTCACAAGTTTGGAATCACCTGTAAAATCGTGGACTTCAATTGAATTTGCTACAGGTACAAGTGCAAGTTTCGGATCATTTTTTATGGCTGTATCAAACAATTTTGATGCTTTTTGGAGTGCTTCTTTTGCCGTTTTTACATCTCTGTTTTGTAAAGCTTTAATTGCAACTACTGTTTGCTTCATACCCTCAACTACCTCTTTTGGAGATTTTTTGAGAGATTCTCTTACGCTTTTTGCCTCTTTGTTTACAACATTTTTGAGTCTTTTTATATCATTTTTTTGCGCTTCAAAGTTATTGTTTGCATAGAGTCCTGATGAACAAAGTAGTATTCCCGCTACTACTGTTGAAATTACTGTTCTTTTTTTCATTCTTTATCCTTTATATATCAAGTTTGTTAAGTAAAATTATATAATATTATTGATAACAAATAGTAAATAGAATATTGAAAATTATCTATGCTTGTGTTGGAAGGGTGTTTAGTAAAAACTTTGAGGCTTCTTTTACTATTCTATTGTATAGTTTTGTATAGTTTCGGTCTAAAATCGATAGTTTAAGCATATAATCCAATGGACTTAGCTTGGTCTGGCGTTATAGTGTTTTTTAAAAGAAACATCAAACTGTATGGTCTCTTACTTAAAATAGATAAATAATCGAAAAGGAAAAAGATGGAACAACTTAAAGAGTTTTTTGCATATGGTGAAAAAGTTCCCGGATATGATGTTCGGGTATTAAATGAAAGAGAAGCAAGAGCTGCCGCAGCAATACTTTTTGTTGGCGCTTTTTTAGGGTTAGTAAATGGTGTGATGCTTTCAACAGCAGTTTTTTCAAAATATTTTGTATCCTTTTTTGCACTTGATTTTACTTTGAGGGTTATCCAACCAAGATATGCTCCAAGTCTACTGCTTGGACGTTTTTTTGTAAGTAATCAAACACCAGAATATGTTGGAGCTGAGCAAAAACGCTTTGCTTGGGCGCTGGGTATGATAATCGCTTGGCCAATGTTTTATTATTTGGTCATTGATTTTCAGCCAAACCCATTGAAAGTTCTTGTTTGTCTTATCTGTATGGCACTACTTTTTTTCGAAGCGGCTTTTTCAATATGTATAGGGTGTAAAATTTTTAATCTTCTAAAAAAAGAGAAAGCGACACATTGTCCTGGTGGTGTTTGTGAAATGAAGATTAAAGAGCCTATTCAGACTTTTAATCCGATACAAAAGAGCATACTTGTGCTTACCGTAATAGGTATGATATATGGTATATATGCCTATATGACAAAACTTCCTGATCGAACGAATTTAAGTAAAAAAATCAAAATAATGATGATGAGCGATGCGGAATTACAAAGAATAGAGGATGAAAAAGCTGATGCTGAGTTTGAGCAAGATGATTTTTAACAACAAGGAAAGAATCTCTCAAGAACATAGCAATTTTATAAATTGTATACTTAAGTATGATAGTGTAATAGTATGATATAATTCGCTCGATTTATAGGGCAAGACCCTGTACTTCAATAAGGAAAATCGATGACGAAAGAGTATATATTTACTTCAGAGTCTGTAACAGAAGGGCACCCTGATAAGATGGCAGATCAGATCAGTGATGCAATTTTGGATTATATTATTGAGCATGATACAAATGCACGCGTAGCGTGCGAAACACTTGTGTCAAATGGTTTTTGTGTAATTGCAGGCGAACTGAAGACGACGGCGTATGCCCCAATGCAAGAGATTGCAAGAGAAGTTGTCCGAGATATCGGATATACAGATGCAACGTATGGTTTTGATCATAGATCAGCTGCAGTATTAAATGGAATAGGTGAGCAATCTCCCGATATAAATCAGGGTGTTGATCAAAGAGATGGACAAACAGGTGCTGGTGATCAAGGTTTGATGTTTGGATATGCTTGTAGAGAAACAGATGTTTTGATGCCTCTGCCTATCTATTTAGCACACCGTTTAACGCAACGCTTGGCAGAAGTAAGAAAAGAGGGAATAGTTCCCTATTTACGTCCTGATGGAAAAGCACAGATAAGTGTAAAATATGTAGATGATAAACCTGTCGCTGTAGAAACAGTAGTTGTCTCCACACAACATGCGCCTGAAGTCTCTCAAGAGCAGATTCATAAAGATATTATTGCAGAAGTAATTCGTAAAACTATTCCTGCTGAAATGATGGATGAAAATACAGTTTTTCATATCAACCCCACAGGAAAATTTGTAATTGGTGGCCCGCAAGGAGATGCCGGTTTAACAGGTCGTAAAATAATTGTAGATACATATGGTGGAAGCTGTCCTCACGGTGGTGGTGCATTTTCTGGAAAAGATCCAACAAAGGTTGACAGAAGTGCAGCATATGCAGCTCGTTGGGTTGCCAAAAACCTTGTAGCAGCAGGTGCATGTGACAGAGTTACGATTCAAATTGCGTATGCAATTGGTGTTGTACAACCAGTCTCTATAATGGTTGATACACACAATACTGGAAAAGTCTCAGAAGAAAAAATTGAAAAGTGTGTCAAAGCACTATTTGACCTCTCTCCTGCTGGAATTATTCGATCTTTGGATCTATTAAAACCAATTTATCGTAAAACTGCAGCTTATGGACACTTTGGTCGTGAAGAGGCAGGTTTTAACTGGGAAAAGTTAGATAGAGTTGATGCAATAAAAGAGTATTTAAATATTTAAAATAGCTATTCTAAAAGTAACTATTAACTACACTTTTGAAATTATCTAATAGATTTTATCTATATTTAAAAGTGTAAAGTGTATAGTTACTTTTCAATAAAAACAAGGAGAATGAAATGTCAGTATTAATAACAGACACATGTATTAACTGTGGAGCTTGTATAGATGAGTGTCCAGTAGAAGCAATCGTTGATGAGGATGATAATCCAACTGGTGAGGATATCTATTATGTATATCCTGATAAATGTGTAGAGTGTGTTGGTCACCATGATGAGCCAGCATGTGCTACAGCATGTCCAACGGAAGGATGTATTGTTTGGGATGAAGTAAAAGAGAGTCCTGCACATCGTGATGACATTGTAGAAGAACAACGTTTAAATCACGAACCAGTCGTAGAATAGTTATCAAAGCACTTTTGTGCTTTGATAATATCCCCTTTCACCTCCTTTAAATCAACAAAATTTACTTTTTAAACTAAAAACAATCTTTTTTTAGATATAATTTCATTCTAATTTTATATTTTCAGAGGAGATTTGATGGAACGTACACTATCAATAATCAAACCAGATGCAGTTGCAAAAGGTGTTATAGGCAAAATTTTAGATCGTTTTGAGAGCAATGGTCTTAGAATTGCAGCAACAAAAAAACTACAGCTTTCTCGTGCTGATGCTGAGGCATTTTATGCTGTGCATGCTGAGAGACCTTTTTTTAATGACTTAGTTGATTTTATGATCAGTGGACCAGTTGTTGTTTCAGTTTTAGAAGGTGAAAATGCTATGCAAAAGAACCGTGATTTAATGGGTGCAACAAACCCTAAAGAGGCTGAAGCAGGTACTATTCGTGCAGATTTCGCTGAAAATATTGATGCTAATGCAGTTCATGGTAGTGACTCAGTTGAAAATGCAGCAAATGAAATTGCATTCTTTTTTGCTGAGAGAGAGATTTCATAAGTATATCCGATGAGGGTTATGCTTAGAAAAGTAACAAAAACTCCCTTAGACTTTGAAGTTACTTCTGATGATATAACTTTTAAAGGTTATTTGGAGTATCATAGTGCAAAGTTGGTTTTGCTTCAAGCAAGTATCAATGGAACACTCCAGAAATCTTGTGACATGTGTGCGGAAGATTTTACTCTTGCATTAAATGAAGATGTTGAATTTTTCATTAATGATGGTATATTTGAAGATGATGGCAGCACGGAGTTGGATGTTGTAGAGTCTTTGGATGGTAACGTTGACATTGAAGAGCTTTTATGCTCAGAAATAGAACTTATCAAAAGTGATTATCACTCATGTGATAATTGTAGTAAGTAAGAAAGTTTTAGTGACCTAAGCGGTCTTAGCAAAAGTGGTGGAACTGTTTCTAGCACTATAAATGAAAGAATTGCCTTTCATTTTATGAAACACA
>DQUE01000072.1 GCA_015662405.1 Sulfurimonas autotrophica
CATACAAGAGGGAACAAAAGAGAGTAAGGGTGATGCAACCATCATTCGTCCTCCGTATTATAACGATCTTGATGCTTTTGCTACAGAGTGTCAAAACTGTGAAGCAGAGTGTGCCTCTTTGTGTCAAGAGCAGATTATTATAATAGGTGAAGATAGTACGCCTTATTTGGATTTTAGCAAACGAGGATGTACCTATTGTGATGAGTGTGCTGTTGTTTGTCCGAGCGATGTTTTATCGGTTGAGAATAGACGCAAAATTTTTGTAGATATTGTGATAAACAAAAACAGATGCTTGAGTTGGCAGGGGGTTATGTGCTTTTCATGTAAAGATCCCTGTTTAGAAGATGCCATTGATTTTCAGGCAATGTTTATGCCTCAAATAAATGAGAAATGTACAAGTTGTGGTTTTTGCATAGGCAGATGCCCAGCTGATGCGATTGATATTGTAAAGGTGAGTGAATGAAATATATATTTTTTTTATTATTGATATTTTCAACTCTTTGGGCAAAAGATTTTATAAAGCCGGAGTATATATATAGTGTTTCATCAGGGTTAGTGACAGATGTTTTGCATGATGATCAAAAGCTCTATTGTGCGACTGATAATGGGAAAATAGAGATTTTTGATACAAACAGCAAGACAAAAATCAAAACTATAAAACTAGAAAAGATTAAAGATTTTATGGGAGATGCAATAGACTCAAAGATCTTTTCTATTGACATACTTGACAATACTCTCCTTATTCTCTCTCAAGATAGTGGTGGTTATAGTAGAGTGCATGTGTTAGATAAAACTGGTTTACACGGAATTATCTCTAATAGTGATAGACTTAATATTATCAAGGCAAAGTTTATAGATAGAGATAATATTTTCATAGCACTTATTAGTAATGATATTATCTCTTATAATATGAAAACAAAAAAGAAGAATTGGATTACACAAGCCTCTATGTCCAAGTTTTCTAATTTTGCACTCAATAATAATAAAAGCTTGGTGGCTATTGCAGATGAGAGTGGAGAAGTACATATATTTGCTACAAAAGATGGTAAAAAGTATAAAACACTTATAGGACAGAATGTTGACAATATCTTTAGTATTGACTTTAAAGGAGATGTTGTTTTAACTGGTGGTCAAGATAGACGGGCAGGAGTGTATCATGTAAAAAACAATAATGCTTATTATAAAACAGCACAGTTTTTTGTTTATGGTGTCGGATTAAGTCCAAGTGGAAAAATAGCTGCATGTAGTAGTGATATAAATAATAACGTAGAAGTTTTCAATACGGATACAAAAGAGGTTTTAGGTAAATATCAAGCAACAAAAATGATTGTCAACAGCATCTATTTTATAAATGAAAAAGAGTTTTTTATAAATAGTAGTTCACCTAAAGTAGGGTACTATAAAATAAGGAGTCTTAAATGATAGAGTTTACGCAGAGTGAATTTATGGTTGAAATAGAAGTTCCAGAAGATGAATTGATTATTTCACGAACGGATTTACATGGAAAAATAATCTATGCAAATGAAACATTTTGCCAAATTAGTGGATACACCCAAGAAGAGCTTTTAGGAAAACCTCATAGTATTGTAAGACATCCTGATATGCCAAGTGCTGCATTTGAAGATTTGTGGAATACTATTAATAAAGCAGGGAAACAGTGGAAGGGTATTGTAAAAAACTTAAGAAAAGATGGGGGTTTTTATTGGGTTGAGGCGTTGGTTTCTGGTGTCTATAGAAGTGGTAAGCTTGTGGAGTATAAGTCATTGAGAACCCCTATAACATATGAGACAAAGTTAAAATATCAAAGATTGTATGATAAAATGAGAGATGAAAATGGCGAAAGAGTGAGAAAAGTAATCTATACATAAAGGAATAACAGAATGAATATCTCAAGTATAGTGGTGCAGACACTACCGAAGTTTTTGGATGAAGTGGTACAAAGTTTAAAAGATTGCGATGTGTGTGACTATCATTTACACGATGAAAAAGGGCGTATAATTATTACTATAGAGGGCGAAGATGTAAGCGAAGAGCTTGGAAAACTTAAAGTTATAGAAGCTATTCCTCATGTAATTTCAGCAGATATGCAAATGGCATACTCTGAAGATGAACTTGATGCAAATATCAAAGTAATCAATGAATCAGATGCTGTGCCAAATCTTTTAAAAAATGAAGATGTTGCAATCGAGCAAGTTACTTATCATGGTGATTTAAAGAAAAAAGATTCTCAACTTCAAGAGTTTGCTAAAAATTTAAGTAATCCTGATGGAGTCAAATAGTGTCTGTAATTTTTAGTGCAACAATTAAATTGGATGATCATGATAAATGGTTTATTGAGCTTAAAGATGAAACAGACGGGCGTAGAGAGATCTGTTTTGATATGGATGCATTTGAGGCAAAGATTGAAGAGTTGGGGAGTGATTATGGTGGTTATGTTGATGAAGTGAAATGGTTCAAAGATGAGAATGTGCCTCCTGTTGTCATGGATGAAATAAGAGTTATTATGGCAGAGCGAAGAGCTAAGGTAGAAGAGGAGAGAGGAGAGTCAATAACTCCCATAGTAGAAAAAAAAGAGCAGTAAATATAAAATATTTATGTAAATAAAGAGTTATATAAGTTTTATAAGTTATAATTTAGATGAATTTAAAAGATAAGGAAGAAAAATGAGAAAATTGTTACTTTCAATGGCAGCGTTGCCATTAGTAGTAGGTGGATTGAGTGTTAATGCAAGTGCAGATGATGGAATTAATATTTTAGATAACCTTAAATTACAAGGTGAGATCCGTCCTCGATATGAGGGCGTTGATGATGGGACGACTAAGGCAAATGCAAATGCATTGACTGCAAGAACAAAGTTAGCTGTAACTGCTGATCTGCTTGGTGTAGATGGTCTCTCTACAAAAATTGGTGTTATCTCTGTAAATAACTTTGGTTCACATAAGTATAATGCAAAAGATGCAACTCCTAGAACAGCTCAATATGCTGTAGTAGTTGATCCACAAAAAGCAATGCTTTCAAATGCTGAAGTGAATTATAAGTTTGGAGATACGCTACTTCACGCAGGTCGTGGTCAAATAAATCTTGATAATCAAAGATTTATAGGCACAGTTGCTTGGAGACAATTAGAGCGTTCTTATGATTCTGTATTTGTTGCAAATGATTCTGTCAAGAATTTATCACTTCTTGC
>DQUE01000182.1 GCA_015662405.1 Sulfurimonas autotrophica
ATAGTGGAGCAGATTATCTGCAATATCCTCTTTTTCTAAATTTTTAATAGTAGGGGTAATTGTTAACATCAGAGTGTCATCTCACTATTTTTAAAAAAATCATCTATCACACAACGATAGGTATGAATATCATCTATAGAGTTTACTTCATTTCTTAGTACTGATGCGCCGCGGTAACCTTTCGAGTAAGTATGCGTATGTTTTCGAAACATAGCAACACCACGTTGCCCATAAAATTCAATCATTTTATCAAAGTGTTCCATAATAATTGCATGTTTGAGACTTTGATCAATATGCTCACTGCCGGTTTTGAGTTGATGAAATATCCATGGAGCACCTACTGCACCGCGACCTATCATGACGCCATCTGCACCTGTATACTCTAATACCCATTTTGCCTTTTCATAAGAATCTATATCTCCATTAGCAATGACAGGAATATTTACCGCCTCTTTTATCTCTCTTATAGCATCATAATCCACTTCTGCCTTAAATTTTCCGCTACGTGTTCTTCCGTGAACTGCAATAAAATCTGCTCCACTCTCTTGAACAACTTTAGCGATCTCTACATGGGTTTTTTTCTCAAACCCAAGTCTTATCTTTACACTTGTCATATCTTTATGCGAAGTATCTTTAATAGTTTTAATAATTTTACCCATTAAAGAAAGATCCAAAAGAAGAGAACTACCACTACCATGTCCGACAACTTTAGGAACAGGACAACCGCAGTTTAAATCAATAATATCAATCCCTTCTTGTTCATTTAATATCTCTACAGCACTCTTTACTATAGCAGTATCAGCACCAGCAATTTGAACAGAGTAAGGATCTTCCAAAGAGGATTTTTCAAGCATATGAAACGTTTTTTTTGAACCATGTGCTAATGCATTTGCACTTAGCATTTCACTTACAGTCAGATCTGCTCCAAATTTTTTCACCACACTTCTAAAAGGAAGATCAGTAAAGCCCGCCAATGGGGCTAAAACATATAAGGGTTTATCAAAGGAGAGATTATTTTTCATTTTTATATAAACATATCAATACTAAAATTCTGCCCACACTCTTTAAGAGCACGATAAGCCTTAAAGTTTTGATATTCATTTGGTTGCGAATTATCAAGAATAGCATTAGCAGGTGCTATCATCTCCAAATCATACAGTGTATAGAGATAAGCATCCATAGCATCATCATTCTCTTCAGACAATGTTTCAAAAAGCTTGATTCTTTGTTCTGGAATCATACCACCTTTTGAAAGAATAGTAGCAATTTCAATATAATCTTTTTTCAGCAACTCTAACATCGCAAACAACTCTAAAATTTCTTCATTACTAATTTCTAAAATATTTTCATCTGCATTTATTCTTGAAAGAATTCTGTGTAAAGCCTCTTTTGTCAAATAATTTTTATATTTTTTAATACCACTTAGTGGTGCAGTTTTCACATAATCTGTATAAACCTCTTTGCATAAACGCTCATCATATTTCGTAGAGTTAGACAAAATAGATTCTGCACTTATTTGACCTTTTTTATATCTATTTCTCTCATTTTGTATCATAAGTTCATTATCTGATGGCAAATTATATGGTTTTAAATCTACTACTTCACCATTTTTAATCTTTTGAATCAATTCTAAAACTTTATCAATTTTTTCATTGTTTATTTTTTCAACCATATCACTTTTTGGGTAAACTATACTATTTTGTAAAAGTGCTCCTAAAAGTTTGTATCTCTCTGTTTTGAAAGTATAATGTATCTCTTTTTTTCCCAAATAAGCATCAACAATAGCATTAATAAATTTTTCATAATCTTTTTCATATTTACGTAATCTAAAAGTACCCACAATTGAATAAAATATCATATGTGCAACACTAGCGAGATACAAAACGAAAATCGGTATAACAATCCATATAGCAATTAACAAAGATGGCATAGGAATACCAAAAAGGTCTATACTCATGCTCCCTTGTGTCACATATGCATACACATACCATCCAACAAGTCCCATCCAAATCAATGCTGCTACTGTATATCTTTTAATATTCATTTTTGAATCCTTTATTTAGATTTCTCCATAATTTCTCTACAATCAATACAATAAAAAGCGTGTGGTTTTACTTTCAGTCTTTGAAAACCTATCTCATCTTCACACATTTCACAGATTCCGTAACCACCATTTTTAATTTTAGAGAGTGTCTTTTCAATCTCTTTTAATTCTTGCTTTTGCTGCTCAATTATAGCACCTTCTACCATAGAATTATTACTCGCTGAAGCATAATCACCCTCATCATTTAAATCTGATGCATTTAATTCACTTAATTCTGAACGCACATCCTGAATATTTTTTTCTATCTGTTCTTTTCGACTTAGTAATAAATCTTTAAAATATTTCAACTCACTTGCTTGCACTAACATTTTCCTTCTATTTATGATATGGATGATTGTTTAATATTGTAAAACCTCTGTATATCTGTTCTAATAAAACTACTTTGGCAATTTTATGACTCATTGTCATTTTACTTAAACTGATAACAGCATCGCTTTTTCTTATAAATTCTTCTTCAAAACCATAAGCTCCGCCTATGAAAAATTTTACGGACATTTTATCATTTAATAGCTTACTAAACTCAAAACTATCGATTAATTTTCCATTAGGATGCAAAGTTATACAAAAATCTTTCCCAATATAAGCTTCTAAAGCTTTTGTATATGCTTTTTGCGCAGCTTGTGGGGAGATTGTGTGTGCTTTTGTTACATCTTTTGTAAGGATCTCTCTATCTTCTACCTTTGCAAATCGTGATATCATCTTTACAAGATCTTTATATAATGGATCGTATAGTGACTTCTCCTTTTTTGCTATAGAAATAATCTCTATCTTCATTGAAGTAAACCACTTCCGATTACATTATAAGCTACATGATGAAATGAGTCAGTTAACTTCACTCCACCTATTGCTGCAACGGGATGCTTCGATTTTGATGCGATAAGATCAAGCTTTGCACCAAGAATATTCGTAACATCTTCTTTTGTAGATGTGTTTCTGTATGCACCAAGTCCTATATAGTTTACATCCATTGCATTAGCCTGCAATACTTCTCTTTCATTGTGTGTTGATATACCTAGTATTTTATCTTTTTTAATCACAGTGCGTAAAATCTTTACAGCTTTTTCTACATCTTCATCTATAGCTTTTAAATCCTCTTGCCCAACATGCACACCATCACAAAACGCAACAAGTTCATAAGCATCATTAACAATTAAAAACCCATCATACAGCTTTCTTATTTTGATCAATTGTTCTTTTATAAAGTCGACATCAGCACTCTTGTTTCTATATTGCATAATTTCAGCATTACTCTTTTTTGCAATATCTATAAAAGTTTCCAAAGGGACCTCTTTGTTGTCCAACATATCCTGATCACATAATGCGTAGAGTTTCATACTAATCTTTTTGTAATAATACTAGTAAATCACTCAAGGTTTTTTTCAACTCATTTCTATTTACTATCATATCAATAGAACCATGTTCGAGTAAAAACTCAGCTCTTTGAAAGCCATCTGGAAGTTCTGAACCAATAGTCTGCTCAATTACCCTCTGCCCTGCAAAACCGATCAAAGCACCAGGTTCAGCTATAACAATATCGCCAAGGTTTGCAAAAGATGCACTCACCCCACCCATTGTAGGATCTGTTAAAACAGAGATAAAAGGTAGTCTATGATTTGAAAGTTTTGCTAATGCTGCAGATGTTTTACTCATCTGTAATAGGGAAAAAGTAGATTCTTGCATTCTTGCACCACCAGAAGCACTTAGTATAATCAAACCTTGTTTCTTCTCAATAGCTCTATGAGCTGCACGAACAATTTTTTCACCTTCAACTGATCCCAATGAACCACCCATAAATGCAAAATCAAAAATAACAAGCTGTACAGCAACATCGTTCATTTTACATTCACCACTCACAACAGATGACTTTCGACCTGTTTTTGCATATGCCTCTTCAATGCGTTTTTTATACGGTTTTTTATCTACAAATCGTAATGGATCTACAGGTTCAAGAGATGCATCATACTCTACAAACGTATCCTCATCTGCAAGCATTTTCAATCTTTCTTTTACACCAATACGAATATGATAGCCACATTTCGGACATACATAATTTTGATTTTCAACCTCTTTATAGTACATTAAAGAGTGGCAAGACTTACATTTAATCCAATGCGATCCAGCTTCGGCTTTTTCTGGCTGTTTATTATCAAAAGTTTTTGTAAAAAGGTTAAGTAAGTTCAAAAAAAAATCCTTAAATTATATAATTAGGCTTTATTATAACAAATTAATGGTTATTATAAAGAATTTTTGAGATATTTTTTGAGAAGAAAGAGTAGATCTACTCATTAAAAATGAGTAAATCTCTATAAGTTATTAGAGCAAAGAGTCAATAATGCTTCTTGCTGCTTCACGACCATCATAGGCTGCTGTTACAACTAAGTCCGCACCACGAAAACAATCACCACCAGCATATATCCCTGGTGTTGTCGTCTCATGCGTCTTTTCATCTATAATAATCCCACCCCATGCATTTGTCTCTATTCCATTTTCAGCAAAAAAAGCTGGAACAACAGGATCAAATCCAAGTGACATGATAATTACATCAGCATTCACTCTATATTGTGAACCTTTTACTTCTTCCATACGTTGACGTCCAGATGCATCTTTTGCACCTAAAGTTGTTTTAACAACTTCCACAGCTACAGCACGTCCCTCTTCATTTACAATAATCTCTTTTGGTGCAACAAGAAATGTAAAATCAACACCCTCTTCCATAGCATTTTTATACTCTTTTTTCGAACCTGGCATATTATGCTCATCACGACGATACAAACATGTAACAGATTTTGCGCCTTCACGTTTTGCCGTTCTAAGACAATCCATTGCAGTATCTCCACCACCAATAACAACCACATTCAAATCTTTAAAATCAAACTTCTTCTCATATGGTTCATGAAAGTTTTTTCTTTGGATATTGATCAAATAATCCATTGCCTTATAGACATTAGGAGCATTTTCACCTGCAATACCAGCACTTTTTGCCTTTGTAGCACCTACTCCAACAAAAATAGCATCATGATTATTTGCTATTTCTGCAAAATCTACATCACAACCGACTTCACAATTAAGTACTAATGTAAGACCTGCATCTTCTAAAAGTTTTACACGTCTCTGAACTACTTTTTTATCAAGTTTAAAGTTTGGAATACCATAAGTTAACAATCCACCAGCACGATCATTTCTTTCATACATAGTAACTGCTATACCAGCACGTAAAAGATAGGTAGCAGCAGAGAGTCCTGCAGGACCACTCCCTATAACTGCAACTTTTTTATCAGTTGTAATCCCAGGAAAATCTGGTTTATACCCTGCCTTAAATCCCTCTTCAGTTATGTGCGTCTCTACTGAACCAATTGTAATAGCTCCATGCCCATCATTTAAAGTACAATCACCTTCACAAAGTCTATCATGAGGACAGACTCTTCCCATTACTTCAGGAAAAGGAGAGGGTTCGTTTGAGAGTTTAAATGCAAACTCTAAATCTTTTTGGGCAATAGATTTTAACCATTGTGGAATATAATTATGCAAAGGACACTTGTTTAAACAAAATGGATCTCCACACTGAATACATCTATCACTTTGGGTTGCTGCTTCATCTTTGTCAAAAACCTCATAAATTTCACCAAAGTCTTTTGTTCTATCAACAACCAATCTTTTTTCAGGCTCAATTCTTTCAATATTTAAATATTCACGCATATTAGTCTCCATTCTCAAGGTTAAGCGGTAGTTTTGTTAAATTTTTCGGTTTTACAAGCCAGAAATTTCGTACTTCTACGCGAAAGTTTTCAAGTAAATCCTGTGCTTTTTTACTTTTTGTTTCTACGAGATAGTCTTTCAGTAAGCGTTTTAAGTAGTGTCTCGCCTCATCGCCCTCATCTGTATCTATTCTTACAGCCTCTACAAGTTCTCCATTGACATTTTCAATAAAATTATGATCCTCATCATATACAAAACTAACACCACCAGTCATTCCTGCACCAAAATTGATACCGGTACGACCAAGAATAACCACAACACCACCTGTCATATATTCACAAGCATTATCACCTGTTCCTTCAACAATGGCAAATGCACCAGAATTACGTACCGCAAAACGTTCACCTACACTTCCTGAAATGTATAGTTTTCCACCTGTTGCACCATAAAGACAAGTATTGCCACCTGCTGAGTACTCTTCACCCTCATTTTTAGAAGTAATTATGATTTTTCCACCATGCATACCTTTTCCAATATAGTCATTTGCTACACCATCAAGATAGAGCGAAACACCAGGAATCAAAAATGCACCAAGTGCTTGACCTGCTACGCCACTTAAATCTATTCTTATAGTATCGGGCTTTAACCCCTCATCGCCATAATATTGTGCAATTTCACCCGATAGCAAAGCACCAAAACTTCTATGGATATTTTGAATCTCTCTTTTTATACGTACTGGATACTCTGGATATTTAATAGCACTCATCGCCTCCTTAAGTACATCTTTTTCAAAAGCATTATCGTCAAAAGGAGGATTAAATGGCTGTTGATGCGTATTAACACCCTTCTCTTTGTGTAAAATAGCTGAAAAATCAAATTTCTTTGCAAATGGCTCATTTTTTACACTAAGCAACTCTACACACCCTATCATCTCTTCCATTGTTCTATAACCAAGCTCTGCCATAATTGCACGTACATCTTCTGCAAGATATGTAAAATAGTTTATCAGTTGATCAACTTGCCCTTTAAAAAACTCTTCACGTAACTTCTCATTTTGTGTAGCAATACCTACAGAGCATTTATTTACATGACAGATACGAAGCATTTTACAGCCTACAATCGTTAAAACACCTGTACCAAACGCAAATGATTCTGCTCCTAAAAGGGCAGCTTTTACCACATCAAGTCCCGTTTTTAATCCACCATCAGTTTGCAGTTCTACAAGTTCACGCAGATTATTTGCTTTTAATGCATTATGCGCTTCTGCAAGACCAATTTCCCATGGGTTTCCTGCAAATTTTATTGAAGTAAGTGGAGCTGCACCTGTACCACCATCTCCACCTGAAATAATAATTTTATCAGCATATGCTTTTGCTACACCTGCTGCAATTGTTCCAACACCGACAGTTGAGACAAGTTTTACTGCAACACGAGCTTTTGGATTTACCTGTTTCATATCAAATATCAACTGTGCCAAATCTTCAATAGAATAGATATCATGATGTGGTGGTGGTGAAATAAGTGTAACACCTGGTACAGTGTGGCGTAATTTACCAATTAACGGAGTTACTTTATGTCCTGGAAGTTGTCCCCCCTCACCCGGTTTTGCACCTTGAGCAACTTTGATTTGAATCTCCTCTGCACTTCGTAAATAAGCCGGAGTAACACCAAAACGCCCAGAAGCTACCTGTTTGATTTTTGAAACTCTTTCTGTATTGTATCTTGCTTTATCCTCTCCACCTTCACCTGAGTTTGACTGCGCTCCGATTCTATTCATTGCAATTGCAATTGTCTCATGCGCTTCAGGAGATATAGAGCCAAGGCTCATAGCCGCAGAAGCAAAACGTTTAAAAATTGCCTCTTTTGGTTCAACTTCTGAAATATCAATAGGTTTTCTCTCTGATTTTAGATCAAAAAAGTCACGAATAAACTTCAATCCACGTCTATTTACTATATTTTTTAGCTTATCAAAATTCTCTTGTGTTGGATTTTTAGAGACAGCATGAATAGCATGAATAACGGCAGGACCAAAGTCATGATGTTCTTGTCCTGTATAAAATTTATAAAAACCACCAATATTTAAAGGAAATATTTTACCAAATCCCTTTGTATTAAAAGCAGCTTTATGTGCTTCTTCAAGTCTTTTATCAATATCTTCATATGTAAGTCCACTTAGTGTAGAGTGAGATGTCGCAAAGCACTCTTGTACAATCTCTTCGTGGAGCCCCATAATATCAAATAGACCTGAATTTCTATAAGAGGCAATAGTTGCAATTCCCATTTTTGACATTATTTTTAAAAGCCCACCATTAAGTGCTACATGCATTGACTTATAGGCTTCAGGACAGGTTGTATGTAACGCTTTTGATTTCTCAAGCTGTGCTGCAACCGTTGCAAATAACACATAAGGATGAATTGCAGACACACCATAACCTATAAGAACTGCTGCACTGTGAGAATCAACAACTTCACCTGTTGTAGCAATAATAGAAACCAAATGGCGGATTTTTTCATTTAACAAAGCAAAATTTAAACGCCCCACAGCCATTGCCATAGGAATAACTCTCTTGTCTGCACTAAATTCACTATCATCTAAAATTACAATACGAGTTCCCTCGCTCTTTACTGATTGTACAATCTTTGCAACCAAAGCTTCTAAAGAGCCTTTCAAGTCAGACTCATATGCAGTTGAAAATGTAGCATTTTTATAAAACTCTTGGTACCTTGGAGATGTTGTATCGCCAAATGACTTTAATACCTCTAGTTTTTCCTCTGTTATAATTGGAGAGATAGATTTTAACCTATGTGCATGCGATGGAATCTCATCGAGTATATTATGTACTTCTCCAAAACCAGTGTTTAAACTCATGACAACTTTTTCACGAATAGGATCAATCGGAGGGTTTGTAACCTGTGCAAATTTCTGTTTAAAAAAATCAGTGAAATTTCGTTGCTTATCCGAAAAAGCGGCTAAAGGTGTATCATCACCCATAGAACCAACTGCCTCTTTCCCCTCCTTTATCATAGGCTCAATAACTTGTTCAATGGTCTCTTGTGTAATGTTAAAATATCTCTGTTTTGCTATGAGTTCATCTTCATCTAGCTCTTTACATGTAATATACTGCTCCTCTACATGCTCTTGCAAATAAATCATATGCTCATTGAGCCATTTCATATAAGGGTTAGAGCTTTTTAAATACTCATCAATCTGTTTACTTTTAAGTAGCTTTCCAAATTTCAGATCAAGTCCTATCATTTCACCTGATTGTAGACGTCCACGCTCCTTTATCTCCTCTTCTGGAATATCTATAACACCATACTCTGAAGCGATTATAAAGTTATCATCTTTTGTCACAATATATTTTGAAGGACGCAAACCGTTTCTATCAAGAACACACCCTATGTACCTACCA
>DQUE01000187.1 GCA_015662405.1 Sulfurimonas autotrophica
GATAAATTTTGTATCAATTATTTTTTTGTCTGTGGTGGCTATAAGCGCACCATCTAGCAATATCATCGGTGCGTTTACATGTATACCCTCTAAAAACTGCATTGTCTTTTTATAGGTTCGTGCTGTGGCAACTGATAAAACAGATGTTTTGGCATACGAGTTCCAGGTTTTTTTAGTATAATCACTGATAGATAAATCACTCCGTAAAAAAGTGTGATCAAGATCTGTTATGTAAATATTTTTCATAGCTGTAGTATATCAAAATTATGAGGTAAGATTTGGCAAAAGCAGTAGTAACAGGTGCAAGCAGTGGCATAGGAAAAGCAATAACAAACAGACTACTAACAATGGAGTATGAAGTTATAGGTGTTAGCAGAAGTGTACAAGATGATGATTTTCATCATGCAAACTTTCAAGCAATTACATGTGATCTTGCAAAAGAGGAAGAGACGCTAAAACTATGCCAAAAACTTAAAAAAGAGAATATATATATACTTATAAATTGTGCAGGTTTTGGAAAATTTGAGCCACATGAAACACTCCATGTAAACACTATTACCACTATGGCATTTTTAAACCTCACTGCTCCAATGCTACTTACAAATGCTCTCTTGCGTTCACTCAAAGAAAATGATGGCTACCTCATTAACATCAACTCTATTGAAGCGATAAGAGCGAGTAAATTTGCAGCACTCTATTCAGCTACAAAAGCGGGATTAAAAGCCTTTGGTGATGCACTTTTTGAAGAGACACGCAAAAGTGGACTCAGTATTACAAATATAAATCCAGATATGACGCAAAGTAATTTTTATGATACCCTTCGTTTTGATGTGAGTCAAAAAGAGGATGAGAGACTGCTTGCCTCAGATATTGCCGATGCTGTAAAACATATTTTGACAATGAGAAAAGGTGCGGTCGTGAGTGAATATACGATACGAAGTTTGAAATTTGGAATACATAAAAAAGCTAGGAGGTAATGTCAAGTGTATTGGGAGTTTGCCTTTGTGTAGAGGCTAAAAAATCTTTATGCTGACGTAACTTTTGCAAAGTTTCTCCCACTTCACTTTTTAGCTCTTGCATAACTTTAAGAGACTCTTTTATGAGTGAAGCAGCTGACTCCACCTCCTCTTGTGTCGCAAATGTTGGCATCATAGATATGAGCGAATCAATTGCTTCTGCATTCTTCTCTATGATAGCAATCTGTAATTTAGTGTGCCACATTTGTTATTTCTTTCCATCCTGCAAGCAACTCTTTAAATACATTACTCACCTCATCAATTTTTTCTGTATTACTTTCAATATTGGCATAGCTTAACAGCTGTATTTGGTAGTTATAAAGTCCATCTAAATATACTGCAACATCTCCTTGTGATTTATCTAACACTGCTATGAGTTCTACAATGACTGCAATTGCACGATTGATCCAATAGACCTTCTTTTCACTATTCCCATCTTCAATAGCCTTTTTTGCTTGTGCATTAAAACGTAAAACACCCTCATACATCATCTCTACTAATTTTTCTGGTGACTCTACGCTGACATTATTTTGGTTATAGACATTATAAGCTGCATTACTGTACATGATAAATTCCTTTTGTTATTTCTCAATCTATATCGACAAGATTTTCAATTACTTGAACCAAAATTGAAAGAAAAAAATCTGCAAAATTTTTTCTAAAGTTTTTGCATATTTTGACGATGTTGGTACATATCTTGAAAAATAAGGATCATATCATGGCAGGATCTATTAGCTCTTTAGGAATTGGATCAGGTGTTTTAACTGCAGATGTTATCGATCAGCTCAAAAATGTTGATACCAAAACGATAATTAATCCGATTGACAAAAAGATTGAAGCAAATACCCAAAAGCAACAATCGTATGATCTGCTCTTCTCTTATGCAAATAGTCTAAAGGGGAGTGCCTTTGCGCTTAACAATGACACGCTGTTTGATAAAAAAACTGTTGATGTGAGTGGCTCTGCAGAGGTTACAGTAGAGACTGGTGCGAATGTGAGTTCCTTTACACTCGAGACAGTAACTTTGGCAAAAAAAGATATAACAAAATTTGGCGCACTTAGTAGCAAAACAGACTCTATCGCATCTAATGATGGTGTTTTAACTTTAGATATAGATGGCACCACCTATGATATTGCGTATGACACATCTACAACGCTCGAAGATCTTGCACAATCCATAACAGATATCGCAGGAGAAAAAATAGACGCCTCGATATTAGAGACAGGCTCTGGAGCATTTAGTCTTGTCCTCTCCTCAAAAACAACTGGAGCCGATCAAGCAATCACCATAACAGACACAGATGATGGCACCAATGGGACAGGCTCTCTTGATGCTGATCTTTTTGATACTGGTGTTGCAGATGGGTATCAAAAAATACAAGATGGTGAAGATTCTGTTTTTAAATTCAATGGCATCACAACAACACGCACCACCAATGAGATAGATGACTTAATTGTAGGTCTCGATATTACCCTAAAAAAAGAGGGTGATGTCTCAAATGTAACTATCAATCAAGATAGACAAAAAATTATCGATGAAGTGCAGATGTTTGTGGATAACTACAATACACTTATGACAAATCTAAATGATATGACAATTTTTGATAAAGAGCAGGAAAAGCGTGGAGTATTTCAAGGAGATAGCTTCGTCAATAGCTTCAAAAGAGACATCATGGGTGCAGTGACGAATCGCTCAAGACTTGGCTCGCTTATAGATTATGGAATTGAGATAGATAGACATGGGACTATGAGATTTGATAGCAGTAAACTAGAATCAAAACTCCAATCTAACCCAGAGAGTGTAAAAGATTTCTTTGCAGGAAAAGAGAGCACGGAAGGTTTTTTCAAAAACTTTGATGATACAATCAAACGATACACAAAATCAGGAGGGCTTCTTGCAAACTTTGATGATGGACTTACCAAAGATGCTAAAAATCTCGCTGAAGCAAAAACAAAAGCGCAAGCCTCAATTGATGCCAAATATGAAATAATGACAAGAAAGTTTACTGCATATGATGGCATGATCAGCAGAATCAATTCTCAGTTTGAGTCACTAAAACAGATCATCAATGCGCAATTGAACAACAAATAGACAAGCTTTCTCTCTTCTATAGTTGCACTTGTGACTACTCCGACACCCTTACAAAAGTGGCTGTTAGTTTGAGATGCAAAGGTGTTAAAGGTATGAAAACATCATCCGATCTCATATTTTCTTAGATCTTGCAGCCATTTTAATATATATATGTAAAATCTCAATAGCTGCTGGCGTAATTCCACTGATGTTCATTGCAGCTTGTAGAGTTGGTGGAGAGAATGCTGCTAGCTTTTCTTGTACCTCTTTTGAAAGTCCACTTACCCCTGTAAAATCAAAACCCTCAGGAATTTTCACTTTAAGATACTTCTTCATACGCTCTATCTCTTGACTTTGTTTATCAACATAACGAGCATATTTTCCTTCTACCAAGATCTCCTCTTTTATGTAATCATCATATTTGTCAAGTTCTGGCAAGACTCTTATCATCTTTTGTACATCAAAAGTTTTTCGTGCTACAAGTTGTTGTGCGGTTGAAA
>DQUE01000211.1 GCA_015662405.1 Sulfurimonas autotrophica
GTCTCAAAAAGTAAATCTTATTATTTTAGATATGGAGCTGCCAGACAGACATGGAATAGAACTTCTTGAAGAGATAAAGGAAAATGACGACTTTTGCACTATACCAGTTATAGTAATATCGGGTAGCAATGATGCGGAAGTGATACGAAGTTGTTTTAAAGCAGGAGCATCTTACTTTATCATAAAACCATTTAATATTGAGGAATTCTTACTTAAAATAAATATGGCAATAGATGCTCAACAAAAGTATATTGAAGTTCTGTGTAAACAAAAGTTACTTGATGAGTATAAGGCTGCTGTTGATGATAGCACCATAGTTTCAAAAACAAATCCTAAAGGTATCATTACATTTGTAAATGATAAATTTTGTGAAATATCAGGCTATGCACAAGAGGAGCTAGTTGGTAAAAATCACAATATACTAAGACACCCAGATATGCCATCTTCTGTGTTTGAAGAGATGTGGAGTACCATACAAAATAAAAAGTCATGGAGTGGCGTAATAAAGAATCGAAAAAAAGATGGTAGTTCATATTATGTGCAGAGCACTATTAGGCCTATTGTGGATTATGATGGCAATATTGTTGAATATATTGGCATCAGAACAGATATCACAGAGTTAGAGCTTATAAAAAAGCGATTAAAAGATGATTTAAATATTTCAGAGGAAAACTTTAAAGAGGCCTATAAGAAATCGCAAGAGTATCAAAAAGCGATAGATCAAAGCAATATACTCTCTCGTACTGATGTTAATGGAGATATCACTTATGTCAATGATATGTTTGTAGAGATATCGGGCTATACAAAAGAGGAGTTAATTGGGAAAAACCACAGAATACTCAAAGATCCTTCAACGCCAAAAAAATTCTATAAAAATATGTGGAAGACTATAACTTCTGGAAAAATTTGGCATGGACAGCTGAAAAATAGAGCTAAAGATGGTTCGTTCTATTATGTTGAGAGTAGTATTGTTCCTATATTTGATAAAGATGAAAATATTACAGAGTATTTAGCAGTTATGCATGACGTTACAGATGTTGTAACGCTTCATAAAGAGATGGAAGATACTCAAAAAGAGATTATCTATAAAATGGGTGAAGTTGGTGAGAGTAGAAGTCAAGAGACAGGTAATCATGTAAAAAGAGTAGCCGAATACTCTAAACTCTTAGCCCTTTTGGCTGGTTTAGGAGAGAAAAATGCAGAGTTGCTCTTTACAGCATCTCCTATGCATGATATTGGAAAAGTTGCAATCCCTGATAGTGTTTTGAAAAAACCAGGCAGACTTACTGATGAGGAGTGGGTGGTTATGAGAACCCATAGCGAAATAGGGTATAAGATACTAAAAGACTCTTCTCGTCCAATCTTAAGAGCTGCTGCTGTTGTAGCTTACAGACACCATGAAAAGTGGGATGGTACTGGTTATCCTAATGGTATATCAGGGGAGAAAATTCATATATTTGGACGTATTACTGCTATAGCTGATGTGTTTGATGCTCTTGGAAGTGATAGAGTCTATAAAAAAGCTTGGGATTTAGAAAAAATACTCGATCTCTTTAAAGAGGAGAGAGGAAAGCATTTTGATCCTAACCTTATTGATCTCTTTTTAGCGAATTTGGATAAGTTTTTAGTTATTCGAGATAAGTTTCGAGATTAGTAAGTTGAAGAGTGAGCTTATCTATTTCGAGAAATGATAAGATAAATAAAAAACGGCCCACCGATAATAGCGGTGATAATGCCAATAGGCAGTTCACTTTGTGTTTGGAGGGTTCGTGAAATTGTATCGCACACTACTAAAAATAGTCCACCAAAAAGTGTTGTTTGTAGAACTCTTTTGTTAATGCTTACAGGGTAGAGTTTCTCTACAATATGTGGAACAATAAGCCCAATAAAACCGATAGGTCCACTGATGCTGACAAGAATACCGATAGCAAAAGAGGAGATAATAAGGAGTATAATGGTAACTTTTTTTGTATCAACTCCTTTGAGTTGCGCTTGGTCTTGAGAGATACTTAAGAGTTGCAACTCAAACCTATACATGGAAACAGCAACAAAAAGAGCGATAGCTGCAAAACTGATAATAAGTGGATATTGCCAACCGATAATAGAGAGTGAACCCATGGTAAAACGGATGAGCATATCATTTTGCATCGCACTACCAAGATAGAAGATAACCATTAACAAAGCAGTGTAAAAAAGCGAGAGAGCAATTCCTAAAAGTAAAAGAGATTGTGCATGATTTTGGCGTAAAAACTGTGCAAGATAGAGCAGAAGAAAGACTGTAAAAAGTGCTCCCAAAAAGCCAAAAACAGAAATGGCGGCAAAACCAAAAAGAAGAGTGCCAAGAGAGAGTTTTATGGCAATGCCCGCACCTAAAACGGCGCCACTCGATATTCCCAAGGTATAAGGCGTCATGAGTGCATTTCTAAAGAGCGTTTGAAACAAAAGTCCACTCATTGCTAAAATAGCACCTGCAAAAAAGCTAAAAAGAACTCTTGGAAGACGCAAATCAAAGAAGATTTTTGCATCAAGAGAGTTTTTGTCTAAGATCTTGCTTGGATGTAAATCAACAGAGCCGACAAAGGCTGACAAGAGAAAAATTACTACTAAAACAGACCAAATGAGTGTTTTAATCATATTGTACGACCAAGGATTTAAATTTTACGCCGTAGAGTTGCTCTAATGTTGCATCGTGAAAAAAATCCTCTTTCTCATAAGCGTGCAATGTTTTGTCTTTGAGAAAAAGAACAGGTGTATCGATA
>DQUE01000113.1 GCA_015662405.1 Sulfurimonas autotrophica
AATCCTTCTCTCACCACCATCGCATTAATTATGCGGGAGTAACTCAGTGGCTAGAGTTCCTGCCTTCCAAGCAGGCTGTCGAGGGTTCGAATCCCTTCACCCGCTCCACTTGAGACTCTGGAAGCTGAAGTATAATTTCTATCTTACTTCGTAAAATCTATATACTATATGTAGAAATACTCTAATCACAAAAATCTAATATTAAAACAGTAAAGAATTATTCAATTATTGCTTAGTGCAAATTCTCTTGCTCTCGTGGCTCAGGGGTAGAGCACTTCCTTGGTAAGGAAGAGGTCGGCGGTTCAAATCCGCTCGTGAGCTCCATTTAAGTAAAATTATGTTTTAATTAAGCAATAATTGAATGATTTTTGGGTATAATTCCATTTCAATTCAAAATTAAAGTCGGAGAACACTATGGCAAAAGAAAAGTTTGAACGTAACAAACCTCATGTTAACATCGGTACAATTGGTCACGTTGACCACGGTAAAACAACATTAACAGCAGCTATTACTGCAGTGCTTGCAGTTAAAAATGATGCAAAATTTATGGATTATGATGCAATTGATAATGCACCAGAAGAGAGAGAGCGTGGTATTACTATTGCTACTTCACATGTAGAGTATGAAACAGATAACCGTCACTATGCACACGTCGATTGTCCAGGTCACGCGGATTATGTTAAAAACATGATTACTGGTGCTGCACAAATGGATGGTGCTATTCTTGTTGTTTCTGCAGCGGATGGTCCAATGCCACAAACTCGTGAGCATATCCTTCTTTCAAAACAAGTTGGTGTTCCGTACATCGTTGTTTTTATGAACAAAGAAGATATGGTTGATGATGAGGAGTTATTAGAGTTAGTTGAAATGGAAATTCGTGAATTACTTGATATGTATGAATTCCCAGGTGATGATACTCCAATTACTGCTGGTTCAGCTCTTAAAGCTCTTGAAGAAGCAAAATCTGGTACTTTAGGTGAATGGTCTGAGAAGATTGTTGAACTTATGAGAACTGTTGATGAGTATATTCCTGAGCCAGAACGTGAAACTGATAAAGATTTCTTAATGCCTGTTGAAGATGTTTTCTCAATCTCTGGTCGTGGTACAGTTGTTACTGGACGTATCGAGCGTGGTGTTATTAAAGTTGGTGAAGAGGTAGAAATCGTTGGTATCCGTGATACACAAAAAACTACTGTAACTGGTGTAGAGATGTTCCGTAAAGAGATGGAGCAGGGTGAAGCTGGTGATAACTGTGGTATTTTAATTCGTGGTATTGCTAAAGATGAAGTTGAGCGTGGTCAAGTACTTTGTAAGCCAGGTACAATTACACCGCATACTAAATTTACTGCAGAGATCTATGTTCTCAGTAAAGATGAGGGTGGTCGTCATACTCCATTCTTCAATGGTTACCGTCCACAATTCTATGTACGTACAACAGATGTGACTGGAGCAATCACTTTACCAGAAGGTACTGAGATGGTTATGCCAGGTGATAACGTAAGTATTACTGCTGAGTTAATTCACCCAATTGCAATGGAAAAAGGTACTAAGTTTGCTATCCGTGAAGGTGGTAGAACAGTTGGTGCTGGTGTTGTTGCTGAGATTCTTGCATAATTAGCCTTTGGCTGATTTGCAAAATCCTTTAAAAGGTTTATCAATATGAGAGAAGCGATTCACTTAGGTTGTGAGAAATGTACAAGACGTAATTATCACACAACAAAAAATAAAAAGACACACACTGAAAAATTTTCAGTACGTAAATACTGTAAATGGTGTAAAGAACACACAATGCATAAAGAGATGAAACTGTAGTTCAGTTTCACTCTTTACCTGTAGGCGTGTAGCTCCAATGGTAGAGCACCGGATTCCAAATCCGGGTGTTGGGAGTTCGAGTCTCTCCACGCCTGCCACTTTATTTATTGTATGTGGAGCAGATCTGCTTTATTTATAATAAATAAAATTTTCAATATACGGAATAAAATAGATGAATTTAAGTAAAGTAATCAGAGATGCACGATTAGAGTTAAGTAAAGTTATCTTTCCTACAAAAGGGCAGGTAAAGCAAGCATATATAGCAGTTGTCATTGTTGTATCTGCTGTCGCAGCATTTCTTGCATTAGTTGATTTACTTATGTCACTAATTATGTCTGCAATTTTAGGTTAAGGAGAAAGTTATGGCACATCAATGGTACTCAATCCAGACCTATGGTAGCGATAGAACAGTAAGAGATGCGATTTTTAATATGATAGAAGAGCATGGGTTGCAAGATCATATTACAGATGTAATCGTTCCAACTGAAGATGTTATAGAGGTAAAAGATGGAAAGAAGAAAGTAAGTGAAAGATCTTTATATTCAGGATATGTATTTGCTCGTATAGATTTAAATACGGAAATCCAGCACATGATTCAATCTATTCCAAAAGTTTCAGGTTTCATTGGTGAGGGAAATGTTCCTACACCTCTAAGCGAGCATGATATCAATGTTATCTTAGATCGTGTAAATAATCGTGCTGCACCAAAACCAAAAGTATTTTTTGATAGTGGTGAAACAGTGCGTATTATTGATGGACCTTTTGCTAACTTTACAGCAACAGTAGATGAGTATGATTTAGAACATGGTACTCTTAAACTTAATGTTTCAATCTTCGGTAGAGCTACTCCTGTAGATATCTCTTACACGCAAGTTGAAAAAATAATTTAAATTCATAAAAAGGACAAAAAATGGCAAAAAAAGTCATGGATTATATCAAGCTACAAATCGAAGCTGGTAAAGCTAACCCAGCTCCACCAGTAGGACCAGCACTAGGGCAACGTGGTGTTAATATCATGGAATTCTGCAAAGCATTCAATGAAAAAACAAAAGATAAAATGGGATTTAAAGTACCTGTAGTTATTACAGTTTATAACGATAGAAGTTTCTCTTTTATTACAAAGCAGCCACCGGCATCTGAGTTATTGCTAAAAGCAGCTGGACTAAAAAAAGGGAGTGACAATCCACTAAAAAATAAAGTAGGTTCAATAACACGTGCACAATTGATGGAAGTTGTTGAAGCTAAAATTGAAGATTTAAATACAGATGACAAAGAGATGGCTGCTAATACTTTAGCTGGATCTGCTCGTTCAATCGGTATAGAAATTAAAGAGTAATTTATAAAAAAATCATCGACCACAGTGATTGTAAAAAAATGTGGCAGAATTAATATGGAGATTTGTTATGAGCAAAAGATATAAACAATTATTAGAAAAAATTGATAAGACAAAATCATATAGTGTAGCAGAAGCTTCTGCAACTGTAAAAGATTTAAAAAGTGCAAAATTTGACGAAACAGTTGAGATTGCAATGAACTTAAATGTTGACCCACGTCATGCTGATCAAATGGTGCGTGGTGCTATCGTCCTTCCTCATGGTACTGGTAAAACAGTTCGTGTTGCGGTATTTGCTAAAGGTGCTAAAGCTGATGAGGCAAAAGCTGCTGGTGCTGATATTGTTGGAACAGATGATTTAGTGGCACAAATTAAAGAGGGTATTTTTAATTTTGATGTGGTTGTTGCTGCACCTGATTGTATGGGGCTTGTGGGTCAAATTGGTCGTATTTTAGGGCCAAAAGGTTTAATGCCTAACCCTAAGACTGGTACTGTTACACCAGATGTTGCTACTGCTGTAAAAAATGTTAAAGGTGGACAGGTTAACTTTAGGGTTGATAAAAAAGGTAATATCCATGCTGGTATTGGAAAAGCGAGTTTTGATGCAAAGCAAATTGAAGAGAATTTAGCCACTTTTATTATTGCTATTAACAAACAAAAACCTGCATCTGCAAAAGGGCGCTATATTAAAAATGCTGCATTAAGCTTAACAATGAGTCCTGCTGTTAAACTTGATGTGATAGAATTAGCAGATATTAAATAGACTAAACGCCTTTTTGGTGTTTGGTTAGTGTGAAGTTTTTACTATTAGATATATTGCTATTTAATAGTAAAGATTTTCAAACTTTGAAAATCTGAATTACTTGGACTAAAGATAGTTGGGGGTATCTACCGCGTAGGTAGTTAGCTTAATCGTTACCTTTCGCCCCTCTTGAAGTTATGTCTAGAAAGGAGAATTTATATGCTTAAGTCAAAAAAAGCTGAAGTAATTGAGCAATTAACTACTTCATTTGCAAATACGACAGCAGTTGTAATATGTGACTATAAAGGTTTAACTGTTAGTGAACTAGAAGAGTTACGTAAAGCTGCTCGTGCAAAAGACACAAGTGTTCAGGTTGTTAAAAATACTTTAGCAACAATCGCACTCAATAATGCTAGCATGAGTGGTGTTGAAATTAAAGATACAAATATATTTATTTGGTCTGATGATGTTATCAATGCTGCTAAAATTGCTGCTGATTTCGCTAAGGATCATGAGAAGTTCGTGATTAAAGCTGGTTACTTAGATAAAGAACCTGCAGACGTAGCTAAAATTGAAGCATTCGCTAAACTTCCTGGTCGTGATGAGCTTCTTGGTATGCTTGCTGCTACTTGGATGGCTCCAGTTACAAACCTTGCAGTTGGAATCGATGCTTTACGTAGAAAAAAAGAAGAAGAGGAAGCGTAGCCTTCTCTTTTTTGAAAAATAGTGCTTTGTTGCACATAGAATAAAAATAAAATATAGGAGCTTACTATGGCTGTTACTAAAGAAGATGTATTAGAGTTTATTTCTGGACTTTCTGTTTTAGAATTATCTGAACTTGTAAAAGAGTTTGAAGAGAAATTTGGTGTTTCTGCACAACCTGTTGCTGTTGCTGGTGCTGCTGGTGGAGATGCTGCTGGTGCTGCTGCTGAGCAAACTGAATTTAATGTTGTCTTAACTGATGTTGGTGCGAAGAAAATTGGTGTTATTAAAGCAGTTCGTGCACTTACTGGCCTTGGACTAAAAGAGGCAAAAGAGGCATGCGAAAGCTTACCATCTACAATTAAAGAAGGTGTAGATAAAGATGCTGCTGAAGAAGCAAAAGCTGCTTTAGAAGAAGCTGGTGCTACAGTAGAAGTTAAATAATTTTAACGTAAAAGTAAGAGAGGTTTCTCCTCTCTTTTTTGGGCGCTTTAGCGAAGAGAAAAAACTCTCTTGACTAAAGTGCCCTTATGTCGTTTATAAGCACTATAAAATCTCTTAAATATAAGAGTGACATTTATCCCTATCTAGAGACGTCTAGATAGGATCTGCTAAATACTTAAATTTAGCTCTAATTAACAACTTATCGAGGTAGCCTATGTTAAACACTTTATATTCCGGAAACCGTCTTCGTGTAGACTTCTCTAAAACTCCTCAAGAAATTGAAGTACCAAATTTACTCCAACTACAACAAAGTTCGTATGACAAATTTTTAATGTTAAATGCTAAAGACAGAAGTCTTAGTGGTATTGAAAAAGTTTTTCAATCTGTTTTTCCTATTCATGATGCACAAAATAGGTTAACTGTTGAGTATATTAGTTCTGAAGTTACAAATCCTAAGTACACAGTTCGTGAATGTATGGAGAGGGGACTTACATATGCAGTAAGCCTTAGAATGAAAACGCGTCTTATCCTTTGGGATAGAGATGAAAATACAAAAGAGAAGCTTGGTGTTGCTGACATCAAAGAACAGAGTATATTTGTTCGTGATATTCCGCTCATGACAGAAAGAACTTCATTTATTATTAATGGTGTTGAACGTGTTGTTGTGAATCAACTTCACCGTTCACCAGGTGTAATATTTAAAGAAGAAGAGTCATCTACAGCTGGGAATAAATTAATTTATACTGGACAGATTATTCCTGATCGTGGTTCATGGCTCTATTTTGAGTATGATCCTAAAGATATTCTTTATATGAGAATTAACAAGCGTCGTAAAGTGCCTGTTACAATTATGTTCCGTGCTTTAGGTTACTCTAAACAAGATATTTTAAAACTCTTCTATCCAATACAAACAATAAAAATCAATGATAATACATTCTCTATAGATTTTAATGCTAAAGATTATTCTTCTCGTCTATCATATGATTTGGTTGATATGAATGGTAAAGTTTTAGTAGTCGCAGGAAAAAGACTCTCTAACAAAAAAGTACAAAAACTTTTGGATGATGGTGTAACAGAGGTACAATATCCACTAGATATACTTTTAGAGAGATATTTAGCCGAGCCTATCATTGATCCAGAAACTGGGGAAGTTCTTTTTGATGCTATGACGCATATAGATGAGACAAAACTAAAGAAAATGGCTGAAATTGGTGTGAGTGAATTCAAAATTGCCAATGATATTGCAGAAGGGGTAGATAGCTCTATCATTAATGCTTTTAATGCTGATAGTGATTCTTTGAAGCTTTTAAAACAGACAGAAGATATTGAAGATGAAAATGACTTGGCTGCTATTCGTATCTATAAAGTTATGCGTCCAGGTGAGCCAGTAACAAAAGAGGCAGCAAAAATATTTGTAAACCAACTTTTCTTTGATCCAGAAAGATATGATTTAACGCAAGTTGGTCGAATGAAAATGAATCATAAACTTGGAATGAATATTCCAGAATATGTTACAGTACTCACACATGAAGATATTATTGAATCTGTAAAATATGTCATTAAAGTAAAAAATGGTCAGGGTCATTTGGATGATAGAGATCATTTAGGAAATCGCCGTATTCGTTCAATTGGTGAGCTTTTAGGAAATGAGTTACATAATGGTCTTGTAAAAATGCAAAAAGCTATTCGTGACAAACTCTCTACTATGAGTGGGCCGATGAATGAGCTTATGCCACATGATTTGATTAATTCAAAAATGATTACTTCTACTATTATGGAGTTTTTCTCAGGTGGACAGCTTTCTCAGTTTATGGATCAAACAAATCCACTTTCTGAAGTTACTCACAAGCGTCGTCTCTCTGCACTTGGTGAAGGTGGTCTTGTTAAAGAGCGTGCTGGATTTGAAGTACGCGATGTTCACCCAACTCATTATGGGAGAATCTGTCCGGTTGAGACTCCAGAGGGGCAAAATATCGGTCTTATTAATACACTTGCAATGTATGCAAAGGTAAATGAGCATGGTTTTATTGAAGCACCATATAAAGTGGTAAAAGATGGAAAAATAACAAATGAGATTGTTTATTTGACTGCAACGCAAGAAGAGGGTAAAAAAATTGCAGCTGCTTCAAATAGACTCGATGAGAATGGACAGTTTGTTGAAGACTTGATTGCTGTACGACAAGATGGAGAGATTCTTTTAAGAGACCCAAAAGAGTGTGAATATGCGGATCTCTCTTCACAGATGGTTGTTGGTGTAGCTGCATCACTTATTCCATTCTTAGAACATGATGATGCCAATCGTGCACTTATGGGTTCAAACATGCAACGCCAAGCTGTACCGCTTTTACGTGCGAATGCACCAATGGTAGGGACAGGTGTTGAAAAACTTGTTGCTCGTGATGCGTGGGAGTGTATAAAAGCAAAACGTGCTGGTAAAATTGAAAAAGTTGATAGTAAGCATATTTACATTATGGGTGAAGAAGATGGTGAGATTTTTATTGACTACTATCCATTACAAAAAAATCTTCGTACCAATCAAAATACTTCATTTACACAAAAACCAATTGTAGAAGTTGGTGAAATGGTTGAAAAAAATCAGATTATCGCCGATGGTCCAAATATGGATAAAGGTGAGTTGGCTCTTGGTGTAAATGCTATGGTTGCCTTTATGCCTTGGAATGGTTACAACTTTGAGGATGCGATTGTAATTTCTGAGCGTTTAATTCGTCAAGATGCATTTACTTCAGTACATATTTATGAAAAAGAAGTAGAAGCTCGTGAATTAAAGCATGGCGTTGAAGAGATTACACGAGATATCCCTAATGTGCGTGATGATGAACTTGCTCACTTAGATGAAAGTGGTATAGTAAAAATCGGTACAAATGTAAAAGGGGGAATGATTCTTGTAGGAAAAGTCTCTCCAAAAGGAGAGGTAAAACCAACTCCTGAAGAGCGTCTTTTACGTGCGATATTTGGTGAAAAAGCAGGTCATGTTGTGAATAAATCACTTTACTGCCCACCATCTATGGAAGGAGTGGTTGTAGATATTAAAGTATTCACGAAAAAAGGGTACGATAAAGATCCACGTGCGCTTGAACTTGAAAAAGAAGAGAGAGATTATTTAGAGCGTGAGCATTACGATAGACTCATTATGATCGATAAAGAGGAGATGCTGCGTGTTGCAAAACTTTTAACTCGTGAACCACTGCAAAGTGATATTAAAATAGGTAGCACTGAGTATAAAGCTGGTGATGTGATTAATGGAGATGATTTAAAAGAGGTGAACCGTTTTGCCATGAATGCAATTGTAAAATCATTTTCACAAGAGATCCAAGATGAGTACAATAAGACGAAAAACCATTTTCAAAAACAAAAAAGAGTCTTTAGGGATGAGCATGAAGAAAAATTAACGATTTTAGAAAAAGATGATATTTTACCAAATGGTGTTGTGAAATATGTGAAGATTTATATCGCAACAAAACGTCATCTTAAAGTCGGTGATAAAATGGCAGGTCGCCATGGAAACAAAGGTATTGTCTCAAATATCGTTCCTGAAGTTGATATGCCATATATGGAAGATGGACGCTCTGTTGATGTATGTTTAAATCCACTAGGTGTTCCTTCTCGTATGAATATTGGTCAAATTCTAGAGATGCACCTTGGTATGGCTGGTCGTGAACTTGGTCACCAGATTCAAGAGCAATTTGAATCAAAACAGAAAGATTATATAGATAATTTACGCGCTAAGATGATTGAGATTGCAGATGTAGCAGGAATGATGAGAGCCTCAGAAGTTATAGGGAAAATGGATGATGATGAGTTCTTAAAACATGCAAGAGATTGGGCAAAAGGTGTCAAATTTGCTACGCCTATTTTTGAAGGGACAAATGCGAAAGAGTTTGAAAAACTTTATAAATTAGCAAATATGGAGAGTGATGGCAAATGTGTGCTTTATGATGGAAAAACAGGTGAGAGAATAAAAGAGCGTGTTAATGTTGGTTACATGTATATCTTAAAACTGCACCACCTTGTTGATGAAAAGATCCATGCTCGCTCAACTGGACCATACTCTTTGGTTACACAACAACCAGTTGGAGGGAAAGCACTTTTTGGTGGACAAAGGTTTGGTGAGATGGAAGTTTGGGCACTAGAGGCATATGGTGCATCAGCAGTGCTTAAAGAGATGTTGACTATTAAATCAGATGATGTTGATGGTCGTGTACGTGCCTATAAAGCACTTACAAAAGGTGAATTGGTGCCAGAGTCTGGTATTCCTGAAACACTATTTGTATTAACAAAAGAGCTACAAGCATTGGCTCTTGATGTAGATATTATGGACGAGGTAGAAGAGGATGAGTAAATTAGTACCAGTAGAAGTAACAGAAGAGAGTAGACCAAAAGATATAAAACAACTACAATTCCGTCTTGCATCACCTGAAAAGGTAATGTCTTGGAGTCACGGTGAAGTAAAAAAACCTGAAACGATCAACTACCGTACTTTAAAGCCAGAACGCGATGGTCTGTTTTGTGCAAAAATATTTGGACCAGTTAGAGACTATGAGTGTCTTTGTGGCAAATATAAAAAGATGCGTTATAAAGGCGTAGTATGTGAAAAATGTGGTGTTGAAGTTACCTCGACAAAAGTTCGTCGTACTCGTATGGGACATATTGAGCTTGTAACGCCTGTTGCACACATTTGGTATGTTAGCTCACTGCCTTCTAGAATTGGTACACTGCTTGGTATAAAGATGAAAGACTTAGAGCGTGTACTCTATTATGAAGCGTATATTGTTGAAAATGGTGGAGAAGCATACTATGATGCTGAAGCAAAAACACCGGTTTTAAAATATGATGTTTTAAATGAAGAGCAGTATCGCACACTTGTTCAAAGATTTGGAGAGTTAGGCTTTAAGGCTCGTATGGGTGGTGAAGTTATCCGAGATTTACTTGATTCTATTGATTTAGTTGATCTTTTTACAAATTTAAAAGAGGCTATTGGTGAGACAAAATCTGAAGCAAAAAAGAAAACAATTAACAAGCGTTTAAAAGTAATAGAGTCATTTTTAAACTCTGGTAATAACCCTGCATGGATGATGCTGACTATATTACCAGTACTTCCACCAGATTTACGCCCATTAGTATCGCTCGATGGTGGGAAATTTGCAGTATCAGATGTCAATGACCTTTACAGACGCGTTATTAATCGTAATCAGCGTTTAAAACGCCTTGTAGAGCTTGAAGCACCTGAGATTATTGTAAGAAATGAGAAGCGTATGCTCCAAGAGGCTGTCGATGCTCTATTTGATAATGGACGTCGCGCAAATGCTGTAAAGGGTGCTAATAAGCGCCCACTAAAATCTTTAAGTGAAATTATTAAAGGAAAACAGGGGCGTTTTCGTCAAAACCTGCTTGGTAAACGTGTTGACTTCTCTGGGCGTTCCGTTATTGTTGTTGGTCCATCTCTACAAATGGATGAGTGTGGATTGCCTAAGAAGATGGCTTTGGAGCTATTTAAACCGCACTTGATCGCAAAACTTGAAGAGAAAGGTTATGCAACAACGGTAAAAGCTGCAAAGAAAATGATAGAAGCGAAAACAAATGAAGTATGGGAGTGTCTTGCTGAAATTGTTGATGGTTATCCGATTATGCTTAACCGTGCACCGACACTCCATAAGCTCTCTATTCAAGCATTTCATCCAAAACTTATTGATGGAAAAGCTATTCAATTGCACCCATTAGTTTGTGCGGCGTTTAATGCCGACTTTGATGGGGATCAGATGGCTGTGCATGTACCGCTTTCCTCAAAAGCAATAGCAGAAGCAAAAGTATTAATGCTTGCATCTATGAATATTTTACTTCCTGCATCAGGAAAAGCAATTGCAACGCCTTCTCAAGATATGGTACTTGGTATCTACTATATATCTTTAGAAAAAAATGGAGTAAAAGGCTCAAATAAACTCTTTGCAAATGTTGATGAGATTAGAATTGCCTTAGAGCATGATGCACTTGATTTGCATGCAAAAGTAAGAACACGTGTTGATGGACGTATTATTCATACAACTGCTGGTCGTCTTTTACTTAAAGCTATTTTACCTGATTTTGTTCCTGCTGAATTATGGAACAGAGTGATGAAGAAAAAAGCTATTAATGAGATAGTTGATTATGTGCAAAAACATGGTGGTATCGGTGTGACGGCATCTTTTCTTGATCGTTTGAAAGATTTAGGATTTAAACATGCAACAGAGGCTGGTGTTTCAATCTCTGCTGATGATATTCGTGTGCCAGATATGAAGGCAGCAAAAATTGCAGAGTCAAAAGCACGTGTTATTGAGATTCAAAAACAGTTTGAAGCGGGATTGTTGACAGAGCAAGAGAGATATAACAAGATTATTGATGTCTGGACAGATACAAATAATGTACTTGCAGCAGAAATGATGCAATTAGTACAAACTGATAAAGATGGTTTTAACTCTATTCACATGATGGCAGATTCTGGGGCTCGTGGTTCTGCGGCACAAATTCGTCAACTTGCAGGTATGCGTGGATTGATGGCAAAACCTAGTGGTGAGATTATTGAGACTCCTATTATCTCTAACTTTAAAGAGGGACTCAATGTAATTGAGTACTTTATTTCAACGCATGGTGCTCGTAAAGGTCTTGCCGATACGGCACTTAAAACTGCAAATGCGGGTTACTTAACTCGTAAATTGGTTGATGTTGCACAAAATGTAAAAATTGTTGCACATGATTGTCATACACATGAAGGTATTGAAATTTCAGATATTCAAGATCAAAATACATTAATCGAATCTTTAGAAGATAGACTCAATGGTCGTGTACTTGCAGATGATGTTATTGATCCAATCTCTAATGAAATTCTTTACGCTGAAGGAACACTACTTGATGAAGTGAGTGCAAAGGTAATTGCTGATTCAGGTATCAAGACAGCTGTTATTAGAACGCCAACTACATGTAAAAGTCAAGATGGTGTTTGTGCATTATGTTATGGTGTGAACCTTGCAACAGGACATATTGTTCGCTCTGGTGAAGCTGTTGGAATTATTGCAGCACAATCAATTGGTGAGCCTGGTACACAGTTGACACTTCGTACATTCCACGTTGGGGGAACAGCGTCATCTACTGCTCAAGAGAGACAGGTTATTGCAGAAAAAGAGGGATTTATTCGCTACTATAACTTAAAAACTTATAGAAATAAAGAGGGTAAAAATATTGTTGCAAATCGTCGTAATGCAGGTGTTTTATTGGTTGAGCCAAAAATTAAAGCACCATTTGCAGGGATAGTTGAGATTCAGACTATTCATGATGAAGTTATTATTAGTGTAAAATCTCATGAAGAGACTGTGCGCTATTCACTGCGTAAAATAGAAATTGCAAAACCAAATGAACTTGCAGGTGTCAGTGGACAGATAGAAGGAAAATATTATTTCCCATATAAATCTGGAGAAAAAGTTGAAGCGTTAGATTCTATTGTTGAAACCATAAAAGATGGATGGAATGTACCAAGTCGTATACCATATGCATCAGAACTTTTGGTTGATGATGGAGCTCCGGTTACGAAAAAAATTCTTGCACAAGAAGCTGGTACTGTAAAATATTTCTTACTCAAAGGTGACTATTTAGAGAGATTTGAAGGGCTAGAGTCTGGTTATGAAGTTGTTGAAAAAGGTCTTTTTGCAACAGTAGTTGATGAAAATAACCGGGAAGCTATCCGTCATTATATCGCACGTGGATCAGTGATTGTTACAAGTGATGATGAAAGTGTAGAGAGTGATACAGTAATTGCAAAACCTTCCTCTGATGAGTCAGTTGTCATAGCTGAGTGGGATCCATACTCTAACCCGATAATTTCTGAAGCAAATGGTGTTGTAAAATATGAGGATATTATAGTTGGCACAACTGCAAGTGAACAGCTTGATGAATTGACTGGAAAAACTCGTTTAATGATTAATGATCATATCTCTTCAGAGTATAAACCGGCAATTGTATTGGCAACAGAAGATGGTGAGTTGTTACGTTATGCAATTGAGCCAAAATCATCAGTATATGTGGCAGATGGTGCAGAAGTAAAAGTTGCAGATATTTTAGCAAAAACACCAAAAGCATTACAAAAATCATCAGATATTACAGGGGGTCTTCCGCGTGTATCTGAACTTTTTGAAGGTCGTCGTCCTAAAGCAACTGCACTTATTTCTGAAATTGACGGTGTGGTAAGTTTTGGGAAACCTCTTCGTGGTAAAATAAGAATTATTGTCAGTAATGCGGAGAATGGCATTGTAAAAGAGTATTTTGTAGATAAATCACATGAGCCTGTTGTAAATCCTGGTGATTTCGTTCACGCAGGTGAGCGATTGACTACTGGTATATTATCATCCCATGAGCTTTTACGTATTATGGGTGTCAAAGCACTTTATAACTACCTAGTATCAGAAGTACAACAGGTTTATCGTTCACAAGGGGTTAATATCGCTGATAAGCATATTGAGATAATCTTTACGCAGATGTTGCGTCAAGTAAAAATTGTCAAAGCAGGTGATACAAAATTCATTGAAGGTGATTTAGTTTCAAAAGTGAAATTCACGCAAGAAAATGAAAAAATTATGCGCCTTGGTGGACGTCCGGCAATTGCTGAACCATTCTTGGTTGGTATTACACGTGCGGCAGTTTCAGCTGATTCTATCATATCAGCTGCGTCATTCCAAGATACAACAAAAGTATTAACAGAAGCTGCAGTTTCAGCAAAAGTTGATAATCTTGACAACTTAAAAGAGAATGTCATTATTGGTCGTACTATTCCTGTTGGAACAGGTATCTACAAAGATAAAAATATTGAGTTTGTATCAGAAGAGGGGTAGATCCTTCTTCTAATACGTAGAACAAATATACATTTATCTACATCAATCTAACATTTAATATAAACCACACTTAAAATAAGCTTACTTTAATTACAATTTCAGTAATATTTCGTGTCTATAATTCTCTAAAATTTTTTAGGGAATTTTATTCTACTGGAAAAATTTAAGAAAAAGGAATTGTATGCCTACAATCAATCAATTGATTCGTAAAGAGCGTAAACGTGTGATTAAAAAATCAAAATCACCGGCTCTTGATTCATGTCCACAGCGTCGTGGTGTATGTACACGTGTTTACACAACTACACCTAAAAAACCTAACTCGGCTTTAAGAAAAGTTGCAAAAGTTAGATTAACTTCAGGTTTTGAAGTTATTTCATATATCGGTGGTGAAGGTCATAACCTTCAAGAACACTCTATCGTACTTGTACGTGGTGGTCGTATTAAAGATTTACCTGGTGTGAAGTATCACATTGTTCGTGGTGCTCTTGATACAGCTGGTGTTGCAAATCGTAAAGTTGCTCGTTCAAAATATGGAACGAAAAAACCAAAATAGGCATTGCGTGCCAAGTATATTCAAAAATAGCTACAGGATTAATCTTTAGTGATTAATTTTGAGTAAATTTTGAAAAAAATTGAAGTAAGGAAAAGTACAAATGAGAAGAAGAAAAGCTCCCGTTCGTGAAATTATGCCAGATCCAGTTTATGGAAGCAAAATTTTAACGAAGTTTATAAACAAAATTATGTTAGATGGTAAAAAATCTACAGCTGAAAAAATTATCTACAGTGCAATGGATATCATTAGCTCTCGTGGAGAAAAATCAGGGATAGATACATTTAATGAAGCTATTGAGAATATCAAACCTATTATAGAGGTTAAAAGTCGCCGTGTTGGTGGTGCTACTTATCAAGTTCCAGTAGAAGTTCGCCCAGTACGTCAACAATCTCTCGCAATTCGATGGTTAGTGGATGCCGCTCGCAAACGTAACGAAAGAACGATGGCTGAGAGATTGGCAAACGAGTTTATGGATGCAGCATCAGATAAAGGTGCAGCATTTAAGAAAAAAGAAGATACATACAAAATGGCAGAAGCTAATAAAGCATTTGCTCATTATAGATGGTAATAGGATAACAAATGCCAAGAAGTCATAAACTAGAAGATGTAAGAAATATCGGTATTGCTGCGCACATTGATGCGGGTAAAACAACAACAACAGAGAGAATTCTTTTCTATACTGGTGTTGAGCATAAAATTGGAGAGGTTCATGATGGTGCTGCCACTATGGACTGGATGGAACAAGAGCAAGAGCGTGGTATTACAATTACTTCTGCTGCGACTACTTGTGAATGGAAAGGAAAACAGATAAATATTATCGACACACCGGGTCACGTTGACTTTACTATTGAAGTTGAGCGTTCTATGCGTGTGCTTGATGGTGCTGTATCGGTATTTTGTGCTGTTGGCGGGGTACAACCACAATCAGAAACAGTTTGGAGACAACGTAACCGTTATAAAGTTCCATCAATTGTTTTTGTAAATAAAATGGATAGAACAGGTGCAGACTTTTATGAAGTTGAACGTCAAATTCGTGATCGTCTTAATGGTAATCCAATGCCCTTTCAATTACCAATTGGTGCTGAAGATAAGTTCGAAGGTGTGATCGATCTTGTAAAAATGAAAGAGATTGTTTGGGATGAAGATGCTGCAATGGGATCTGCATACCATGAAAAAGAGATTCGTCCAGAATTACAAGAGATTGCTGATGAATACAGAGAGAAAATGCTTGAAACATTAGCTGAAGTGGAAGGAAATGATGA
>DQUE01000199.1 GCA_015662405.1 Sulfurimonas autotrophica
ACCAACACTCAAAGATGCAATCAAAGAGATGGGACGCATTCAACTAGGAACAAAAATCACAGACAAACAAGCGGAATCTATTGAAGCATTCTTAGAGGCTCTTAAAGGGAAAAAACCTTATATAAAACTACCTGTTCTTCCTGCTACAAACGAAAATACTCCTAAACCGAATATAAATTAATTTTATAGCAACATAAGGTTGCTATAAATCACTCTACAGTTTATGTAGAGTTCATTCTCCTTACAAAATATTTTACACACGTATCTCTTACCTTTTATGTTATTTTTCATCTAAAGAATGTAGTATTAAACTATACAAATTACCTTTTAAAGGAGTTATATTATGGACAGAGATGAACTTTACCTCACAGATGAAGAAAAAGGAGCACTCAAAGAGATAGCAAGAGCAGCACTTTATGAAGCTGTTATGCATAACAAAAAAATCACTCTTGATGAAAGTAAAATACCACAAAAGTTTAAACTACATCTTGGTGCTTTTGTAACACTCAAAGAGAATGGTATGCTTAGAGGTTGTATAGGAAGGTTTGAACCTGATGAGCCTTTATACAAAGTTATTATAGATATGGCAATATCTGCTTCAAGATATGATACACGCTTTCATCCTGTCACAAAAGAAGAATTAGATCATATAGAGATTGAAATTTCAGTACTTACACCGAGAAGAAAAGTTAATTCTGTTGATGATGTTATTGTCGAAAAACATGGTATTTATATTGAATACGGTGAAAAAAATGGTACCTATTTACCACAAGTTGCAGTAGATATGGGTTGGAATGCCAAAGAGTTTGTCAGAAGTTGCTGTGTAGAAAAAGCGGGAATTCCACCCGAACATTGCAAAGATGCAACGCTATATGTGTATGAAGCTATAGTTTTTTAAAGACTATAGCTTATCTGGTGTTAAACCAACACTCTCTAAAAAGTGGCGTAACTCCACAACAATCTCTTTTGAGATATTTGTATCTTTATGCGGAAGAGGCATGATATACTCTTTCTCATTTAAAAATATTTTCACGTGATGTTTTTTTGTCATCTCTATTTTAGCACCATAATGCTCCAATGCACTGATCAATTTTTTGTAATCAATATTTGCAGATACGGGATGTTTAAATATCTTTTCTATTTTTGCTTTGTGTTTACTCATAAGTAAATCCTTTTTTTTAATTTATATTGTAATTATAACAATTCTTTCCATAAATTTTTGTAACTTTAGTTGCATCTAACGTTATTTTCTTTTTTTTAAAGATAAGAAGTGTTTTATCTTCTCTATCATATAAGGAAAAAGTCTGCTTTTGTATAAGTTTTAGTCCTGTAAGTTTTTGAAATATCTCTATTTTATGAAAATACTGCACTATTGTCTCTTGATATTTTGTATAGTTTCCATCACTATTTTTTTCAAAAAGTGTAAATTTTGTATGAAGTTGACTATTTTCAAATAGAGCATCTATGCTTAAAAATTCATTTTCACTTTCACTGCTTATAGCACCTTGTGCTACATCACTAAAGCCATAAAGTGTATTAATATCAGCTATAAAGACACCATCATCATTAAGTTTATCGGCAATAGAGTCTAAAAATAGAAGTAGTTGCTCTTTGTCCATAAAATTAAGCACATCAAAGATAGAAACAATTGCATCAAATTTTTTATCAACATCTTTAACCTCAATGCATTGTGCATCAAGTCCCTTTGCTTTGCACTCTGCAACCATCACAGCACTCAGATCAATCCCTTTACATGTAACGCCATCGCTTATCATCCGCTGCATAAATCCACCACGTCCACAACCGACATCAAGCAGTGTTTTTACATTGTAATTTTGAAGCTCCAAACGGTATAAATCATATAATGCTTCTGTTGCCTCTTCTATGCCTAAAAGGTGTTCGGCCTTGGCATAGAGATCAAGATTAGTCATTTTCTGCTTTTATAACTTCATTTATTTTTTCATAAATAGCTAAGACTTCATCTTTTTTAGCTATATAACTATTTTTATTTGCTATTAAATAAGTAGAACTTGTCATAATCTCTTGCACAACTTCCAAACCATTTTGTTTCATAGTTGTTCCTGTCTCTACAATGTCAACTATCATATCTGCAAGTCCGATTAAGGGTGCAAGCTCAATTGAACCATAAAGTTTAATGATCTCTACACTCACCGCTCGCTCTTCAAAGTAACGCTTTGTGATGTTAACCATTTTTGAGGCTACTTTGAGTTCAGGCTTTGTTAAATCAAGTTTCTCACCTTTTCGCATACCAATAGCCACCCTGCAAATACCGCGTTTCAAATCAAGCAAACGAACAACATCAAGCCCCTGCTCTTCAAGTGTATCAAGCCCTACTACACCAATGTCGGCTGCTTGATGATAAACATAAGTTGCCACATCTTGATTACGAACAAGTAAAAAACGAAACTTTGGCGTCTCTAGTATCAATTTTCTGTCATCAAATTGAAAATCTTTACCAAAAATAGTCTCAAAAATCTCTAAAGTCTCTTTCGCAATCCGACCTTTTGGCAATGCAACTGTTAACATAGTATATCCTCATTTTGTTGTATAATCTTTTTCATAGTATGAAAAATCAATGCTGTATCAATCTTCGCATCAGGAAATATTTTTTTAAACTCTAGTGCATCTCCACCCGTTAAAATAATCGGCAGTTTATGAGCAATCACTTCACAATAGAGCGTTTTTAAGTATCCATAGCTTATAGCATCTTGTGAATTTTTCGGCATTATATCGAAGTCACACTCAAAGTTAAATGAATATGCCAATGCTGGAGAGATATTTTCATAAGTTTTTTGCATCGCTTGAATTCCAGGATAGATAAAACCACCTATAAATTTGTTATTTTTTACCACATCGACTGTCACAGCACTGCCAGCATCTATAACAACACCGTTTGCAATAGATTCCACTGCAAAAATCCTATCAATTCCCATCGTTTTATAGTACTTATCTCTATCAATATAGTTCGATAAATCTATCCAGTTTGGTAGAGATTGTAGCTTTGCATGTAACGATGCATTGACACTAATATAATAGACTCTCTCTTTTATAGATGCAGGGTCAAAACTGCTGATATTTTGTTTATACTCTTCTTGTTCATCTAAAAAATGATAAGAACTGTTTCCTATATCACATAAAAGCATCAGTGAATTTTCCAGCCTGCTTCTTGAAAAGCTTTTTTAGCTTTTGAACACAAAGGCGCATCCAAAAAAAGAACTTTATGTTTAAAATTATGCTCACAATACAGAGTAAGTTTTGTATAGATCTCCTCAAACTTATGTACATCTTTCATCAAAATTCTACTCTTTTGACTTACTGCAAAAATAGCCCAAAAGTAACCTTTTATATCTGTTGCAGCATATATTTTTATTCTATTTCTAATGCCTAACTCTTTTGGGGCAATCTCTTGCATTTTTTTAAATATTTTTCCCTTATGTCGCAAAGAGTCCACAATCATTTGCATGTCTATGCTATACTCCTTTTGTGTGAGAAAAAATAAATTTTCAACTATACCTATTTACTCAAACCTAACTCTGCAAACAGAACTTCAAAATACTCACTAACATGTAACAACTCCTCTAAGAGTGTTCCAAAAGCCTTATCCTCTGCTATCCACTCTTCTATACGTTTTACACTCTCACTCTTTTGACTCTCATCAAGCTTGTCACTCTTAACAACGGCATCTTTAATTTTTTCTAAATGTTCTTTGTGTTTGTGTGAACTCATCTACTATTTCCTTATATTTTAATAGTTTTCATATTTTCCGGCTTTTACATCATCTCTTAACTGATCTATCTTTTTTTCCATTATATCAAGAATAATATTTGCAGCTTCTGTATCATCAGCTTCAGGAACATCCCAATCTGTTATTTTCATATTTGTTTTAAAAAGTAACTCTATTGCTCCTTCTATTTCAGCTTTTCTCTCTGCTAAATCTTTTACTACCGCATCTGACATAGTTCACCTTTCCTTTCTTTTTAGTATACATCAAATTTATTAAATTTTAATGTAGTTTGGAACTAAACTTTTTATTTTTTTATAAATCTTTTCAAAATCTGTCGAATAAACCCGCGTATTTGCAATAGCTGTTATAAAATTAGTGTCTCTTTCCCACCTTGGAACAAGATGCATATGGATATGTTCTGCTATTCCTGCACCAGCAGATTTGCCTAAATTCATCCCAATATTTACACCACTTGCACCAAAACCCTCTTTGAGGAGTCTGACACTTTGTTGTGCAATTTTTGACATATGTAACCATGTTGGAGTTGCTAACTCCTCAAGTTTATCTGTATGCATATGAGGAATAATCATAAAGTGTCCTGGCGTATAAGGATAACGATTCATCACCACAAAACAGTGGGCATCTCTATAGAGTACATGTAAAGAGTCATCCTCTTTTTCACTTTTACTTATATGACAAAAAACACAGCCTTCTATCTTTTTGCTTGTTACATACTCATCCCTCCAAGGGGCGTATAAAATCTTGTTCATCTTCTCTCCTTATCATAAAAATGCAAAAACCAAATCAGGGAAAGCAACAACAAGCCCTAAAGCTAAAAGTTGCAAAACTATAAATGGAATAATGCCTTTGTAGATCTCCATCGTTGTGACACTATTACCTGCGGCACCTTTTAAGAAAAAAAGAGAGAGTCCAAAAGGAGGTGTTAGAAATGATGCCTGTAGATTCATGGCAATTAAGATGCCAAACCAGATAGGATCAATCCCAAAAGCTGCCATTACTGGCACTAAAATAGGTACAATGATAAAACTGATCTCTATAAAATCTATAAAAAAACCGAGTATAAAGATACTTGCCATTGCAACACCTATAAATATCCAAACACTCCCTATATCTTGTGAGAAAAACTCTACAATCCTGTCAGTCCCACCAAGTTCGTTAAACACAAGACTAAATGCCGTCGCACCAATTAAAATCATAAAAATCATACCGCTGAGTTTCATTGTCTCAAAAAGTGCATACTTTATCATTGCAAAACTGAGCGTTTTGTTATATGCTGAGAGTATAAGAGCGCCTATGACACCAAAGGCAGCTGATTCAGTCGGCGATGCAATACCGGCAAAAATAGTTCCTAAAACTGCAAACATTAACAAAAGTGGTGGGACAATAGCAGATAGCACCTCAAATAAACTTATTTGTGTATCACTAACAACAGCAGGAGCATCTTCTTTGTTTCTATAAGCACGAACAACAATGTAGGTAATATAGAGTAAAACAAGCGTAAGCCCCGGCAATATTGCACCCATAAATAGATCACCCACACTCACGCTCATTACATCACCTAGTACAATTAAAATAATTGAAGGTGGTATGATCTGTCCAAGTGTTCCACTCGCAGCTATTGTTCCTGAAGCGAGACCTTTATTATAACCTGCACGAAGCATTAAAGGAAGAGCGATAACACTCATCATCACCACAGAAGCCGAAACTATCCCTGTAGAAGCGGCAAGTATGGCACCTACAAGTACAACACTTACACCCAAACCACCGCGAACACTTTGAAAAAGCGAACTCATGGAGATCAAGAGTTTTTCTGCCATACCCGATTTTTCAAGAATTAAGCCCATCATAATAAATAGAGGGACAGCCATTAGCGTTGTATTGTTCATTATGCCATAGATTCTAAAGGGAAGAATGTTAAAAACATCAAACCCCAAAGAGGGAATAAAAAAAGCAAAAAACATTGCCACACCACCAAAAGCAAAGGCAACCGGAATACCAAAAAGCAAAAGCGCAAGTGCTACGCCAAACATAATAAAAGCCATTAGAGTGATTTCCATTTTTTAATATTGTCTCTGAGCTCTTTGAGTGCCTGCAGTGATAAAAAAACAAAGGCAAGTGGCATGAAAGCTTTTACAATCCAACGGTATTGCAAACCACCAGGATCTGAAGAAGTTTCATTTTGCACAAAACTCATTGTCACAAAATCAATGCTGATATAAATGATCAAAAAAGAGAGCGGTAAAACAAAAAAAAGTGTAGAAACTATGTTGATAAAAGCCTGTGTTTTTGGTGAAAATTTCTCATAAAAAATATCAACGCGCACATGGGCATTATGACGTAAAGTAAAAGCTATGCTAAATAGAATCACAATATCAAAAAAGTGCCACTCTAACTCTTGTAGTGCCGTTGAACCATGCGAAAAAAGATAGCGACTTGTTGCATCAAAAACAACTAAAACAACTAGTAGTGTAAGAGTCACAGCAGTAAAATAAGTAATATATTTCATGATCTTATATAAAATTCGGAGCATCATTCGCAAAGAGTATGATGTCGCCCTCTTTTGTATGGTATGCTAAAATCTCTGTCAATGCTGTTTTATCCTTGAGTATTATTTTATTCTTTACATGTAAGTGCTTATCAAAGAGATCTGCATTTAAAGAACCTGTGACAATAACAATATCAAATACTCTGTTAATAGCTTCAATCAACTCTAAGTTTAAAGCATCGCTACTCTCAACAAGCCCCGGTGTAACTATCACCTTTCTACCTTTATGAAGAGAGCAGAGGCGTATGCCCTCTAGCATTCCATCAATATTTCCATTATATCCATCATCAAGAATAATCTTTCCACCTGCCTTGATAAGTTGGAGCCTATGTGGCACAGGTTCAAGGTTTTTGACAGCTTCAACTATCTCTTCATCACGCATGCCAAAACTTTTTGCGACTCTTACCGCTACGGCAATATTCATGGTCTGAAAACTCCCTAAAATATCTGTATGAAGTTGTAAAGTTTTGCCATCGAGTTCAAGTGTAAAGTCAGTACCTTCAAGTGTCGCCTTTATATTTTTAATCTCATCACCAAAAAATGTCACTCTCTCATGTGGCTCATCTGTTACAGAAGTATGAATAAATGCCTGTTGCAGCCGTGGAGATTTTAGAATCTCCAATTTAGTCGCGATAATATTTTTTAAAGATTTAAAATACTCTATATGTGCTTCGCCAACACGACCAACAACAACTCTCTGTGGCTCTAAAAAAGTCGTGATTGCATAGATATCACCCCGCTCTCTTGCTCCTGCTTCACATACATAAATTTCTGTATCTTGTGGCAGGTTTTGATTGATGTCTGCAATAATTCCACTAAGTGTATTAACACTTCTTGGTGTTGCATAGACTCTGAATTTATAGGAGAGAATTTTTGCTATAAAATTTTTTATGCTTGTTTTACCATAACTTCCTGTTATACAGACTATTTGCAAATCTTTCATAGACTGGAGCTTTTTCTTTGCCTCTTTCATATAAACTTTAAAAAGAAATTTTTCTATAATATAACTACCGATATATGCAAGAGCCAAAGGCATAAATACGCCATAAGTAGCACACTCTTGTTTGAGCGTACATAAGACATTTTGAAAAAGTGTTAAAGCGAGCAAAAGAATTAAAAATCGCTTCACGCGCCAAGTTAAGACCAACTTTTTGTCAAGTTTTTTATACCATACAATAATTCCAGGAACAAAAGCAAAAACAAAAAAGATAAGAAAAAACTTTCCTGTTGTATAGTAAGCAATAAACGGAATAATAAAGTACAATACATGCCAATGTGGTTTGTGGTGTTTTAAAATAACACGCTCAAGCTTATAATTATACCATTGCAAATTAGTAATTAAATACCATCCTAACAAAGTAACAAAAAGTACATTGGTAACAAAAGCTATAAGCGTTTCATACTCTTGCATAAAATGCTCCTCTTTAATTTTGCATAGATGCTAAAAAAGCTGTTTGGATTTTTTTAGCAATCTCTTTTGCATGTTGCATAAAAAAGTAGTGATCTCCATCATATACTTCCAATGCTGAATTTTTTACAAGTCCATGAATTTTTTTTGCGCTCTCTAGTGGTGTAGCAGTGTCTTCATTTCCCCAAAAAAGGAGTGCCTTTTCTTCAAACTTTGCAAACTCATCACTAAAATCTTCATTGACTACATTTTTAAATGTCTGATACATATATTTACTCAACTGTTTTGCATCATCTGCTACAAAGAGTGAGTGGAATTTTGAAAGACCAACAGCTTTCATTGCTTTAAAAAGCGCTATTTTCACTTGAACCTTCAAGGGTTTTGGTATAAAAATACCCGCACTTGCAATCAAAACAAGAAGTTTCGGCTCAAGTAACAGGGCAACCTTTCCACCAAATGAGTGTCCAAGAATTATATCTTTTGAAGCGTTCATATGAATCATCAGCAGTTCTACAATTCTTGCCACATCAGCCGTTGTTAAAGCCGCACTACATGTAGAGTTACCAAAACCAGGTAAATCAATATAGATATGACGAAAACTCTCCATATAGGGAGAAAATGTTTGTTTCATCAAATTTTTATTACTTCCCCATCCATGGAGAATGATCAAATCTACTTGTGCATTTGGATTAATAATCTCATAACTTATATCAAAAGTGTGTTGCTTATACTGAATCGACTTCACTGCCATCTATTTTCCCTTCGCCTTGGAAATAGAGTGAATGTAGTCATAAGTTACTTTTGGACGCTTTGCATGCGGAAGAGATAAAGAGAGTTCCTCCAAAGCAGTCGCAAAATCTTCAAAAAGATAGTTTGCCATTGAACCTGGTATAGGATTGATTTCATTGAGCAAAATTTCATCATGAAAAACAAAAAAATCACAACGAATCAAAGCCCCTTCAAATAGACCACGATACACTTTTTCAAAATTTGTTTGTAAACGTAGTCTCAACGCTTCACTTATATCAGCTTGAGCCACCTGCTCACTTCTTGAAAAATCCATATATTTTTTTTCAAAATCTAAAAACTCCTCTTTGTGTGGCTCTTCAACTATTGAATAGTGCATCGCATTATTTGCAAAATAACCTGCTAAGTTATACTCTCTTACACCCTCTAAAAAAGGCTCAACTATGAGCGTATCATCAAATTCAAAAGCAACATCAAGAGCATAATCAAGTTCACTCTCATCTTTTACTATACTCACACCAATAGAACTGCCAAGAGACACAGGTTTTACAATTATAGGATAGGGAATTGTAATATTGCAATGTTCATTTTTATAAATCACTTCATAGCGAACACTCTTTATACCAATTGCTTCACAAAGATATTTTGTGTAGCGTTTATCATAAGAGAATATACTCGCATCAATTCTAGGACCAATATATTTAATAGCGTAAAAATCAAGAAGTGCCGCCATTGTTCCATCTTCTCCATCAGCTCCGTGGATAAGATTTAAGACTGTACTACTATATTCACTTTTTGAAAAGATCTTTTTTTGTAAAAAAGCACCCTGCGTCAATGTCAAAACAGGCATTTTTTTATGCTCACCTTTTGAAAAAGTAATTGCTTTCATTTTTGATGCATCTATCAAGTAAAAAGTGTGATCACTATCACAAAATATAAATGTTAGCTCAAAGTTTGATAGCTTTTCTTTGAGTGTTATAGCACTGACTATACTAATTTCATGTTCAAAACTAGCACCGCCAAATAAAATCGTTAATTTCAATATAATTTTCCTTTACACTGTTTGCAGTTGTTTGAGTGCCTCTTTGACAAGTGCAGCTGTATCATTGCCTTCACTTACACTCAATGCTTTTGCTATTTTGTCTTTTTTAAACCCTAACGCTTCAAGTGCTTCACTCGCTTCATTAAATGCCTTTGAAGCTTGCGGTGTTGCATTTTCATTAACTATTTCAACGTCAAACCCATGTAGCTCTACCAAAATTCGTCCAGCACTCTTAGGTCCAATTCCAGGTACTTTTTTAAGACCATTGATATCTTTGTTATTGATTACTATTGCAAACTGCGCAGGTGTATAAGTAGAGCATATTGCCATAGCCACCTTCGGACCTACTCCATTAATCTTAATAAGACGAGAAAACATTTTTTTCTCAGACATGTCCAAAAAACCAAAAAGAAGCTGTGCATCTTCACGAATAATGTGTGTTGTAAAGAGCGAAACATCCTCTTTTGGCAATGCAGAAAAAGTATGCAAAGAGATAAAAACCTCATATACAACTCCCTCTACATTTACATGTACATATCTCGGCTCTTTATAGACAACTTTTCCATAGAGTCCTACTATCATATTTTACTCTGCTCCCTCTTCCTCTATAGGACGAATAACATATTCGCCTTCATCTAATTCAACTAAACCAAAAACCTGCTCACGAGAGCCTTCCATTGGTTTATATACTACTTCAAGAGGAGGATCAACTAACTTGAATTTAATTTCATTATACCCCACCCATTTATCTCTATTGATGATTCTTGCATCAAAAATATTATCTTGAAACGAAGTTGTTTTAGCAGTTAAAAGATTCAAATGATCTTGTGTGGCTTCATATTCAGCTTGTAAACTCTTTACTCTCTCTTGCATTGATTGAAACTGTTTATATTTTTTTACAAACGAAGCAGGCATTTTTACACCATTTTTTTTATAATGCATCAATCTCTTTTTGATGTCAATAAATGCAGGTGTTGCCTCTTTGACTGAATGAGTTGACTCTTTTAGTTCTTTTTTTAACTCTTGTAGTTTTACTTCTAAATCCTCTATCTTTTCTTGATTTTCATCCAAATCTTCTTTTGTATCCTTTTGTAATAAAGGATCAATGGTAAAAATATTTTCACTTCCTTGTAGTTTATGAATTTCTATTTTTTTTGTTGCTGTTGCTTTTACATGCGATGCACAAATATCTATAGTTATCTCTTTAGCCCGAATTATACCACCTAAAGCTTGTGCTACCTTTACTACTTCCCCTTCAACTTCGCCATGTTCTAGTCTTGTTATGCGCACATTTTTGCCATATGCTTTACCTTTATGCACATTTATTTCTAAATCATCTGCCCTTACTAATGCTGTTTTATGTGTTTGCCCTTGAATTACCGCTTCTCTTGCAAGCACCTTTGCATTTGAGCCAACATTACCTTCAATATTTATTTTCGTTACCTCAACAACCATACCTGTACCAACAGCATCTTTGATAGAATCTGTCTCTTTCACGGACATATCAACATCAGAATCAACGCCACTTTGAATAAAACCGGTCGTTTTAAAGCTAACCTCACCAACATCTACCTCTTTTTTGATAACATATGTCTCATTTTCAAAGGCAATATACCCATTTTTATTTGCAAAATATTTTATTGACTCTTTATTTTCAACTACTCTTATTGTATCATCAACTTTAAAAGTTGGTTCATGCTGCACAATGGGTTCAGCAGGTGATATATATTCACCTCGACAATTTCGTCCAGGCTTTCCAATTTTTGGCTTGATATATTCTATAAGCAAATCATCTTTTTTAACACTTTGAATAAACCCTCTTGCAGCATAATCAATTTTGTCATTTTCATCGAATTCTTGATTTTGTTTATAATGTAATATCAGTGCATCATTTGTTGTAGGTATTAGCTCAACCCCTTCTGCTATTAAGTGTGTTTCACTCTG
>DQUE01000122.1 GCA_015662405.1 Sulfurimonas autotrophica
ATACAGATCTTGTGCTGTGTATAAAAACAACATATTTATAAAAATAACACCTAAAAGTGCAACAGTTCCAAAAGAGTGGATACGTAATCCCATGCTATACATTTCATTCATAGCAAAATTATACTATAATTTACCCCAAAAAAAGAGGATCACTTACCATGGCAGTTAGCATCGAAAAGGCACTTGAGCTCATCTATACAAACATAACAGCAAAATCTCTTAAAATTCTCCCTATTGAAGAGGCTTTGGGATATATTCTAGCTCAGGATATTATTGCAACACACAACCTACCTCCTTTTGACAACTCAGCAATGGATGGTTATGCTGTAAAAATAGAAGACTCCAACAAATGTGTTGAGGTTACATGTAGCATTTTTGCCGGAGATGACTTTAAAGGGAAGCTAAAGCACGAGCAAGCAATAAAAATAATGACAGGTGCAAAAATTCCATTAGGTACACAGTGTATTGTACCTATTGAAGATGTTACAGAGTGTAACAAAGGTGTAAAACTGCCTGATAATCTTACAATCTCCAAACATATCCGTCTTAGTGGTGAAGATATAAAAAAAGATACGCTTCTATTATCAAAAGGCGATAAGATAGATGCACATCAAATCACACTCTTAGCGTCACAAGGAATTAGCCATGTGCAAGTCTATAAAAAACCGCGTGTAGCACTTTTTGCTTCTGGAAATGAGCTGAAGATGCACTTTGAAAATGTAACTGATTACCAACTCTACAATACAAATACACCCACTTTACTCGCACGAGCAAAAGAGCTTGGTTGTGAAGTTGAGTTCATAGGCACAGCCGTTGATACCTTGAAGGATTTGCGTTTACATGTAAAGAGTGCCCTTGATTGTGACATTATCATAACATCAGGAGGTGTGAGTGTTGGTGATGCGGATTTTACAAAGGAGGCTTTTGGTGCTTTTGGATATGAAATTCTTTTTGACAAAGTAGCCATAAAACCAGGAAAGCCAACAACTTTTGGAAAAATAGGAGAGAAGGTTATTTTAAATCTACCTGGCAATCCACTCGCAGCTGCACTCAACTTTGAACTCTTTGGAAGAAGTATTATTTATGCGATGAGTGGACAAAAAAAGCGATATATCAACCCTATTACTGCTAAGATGAAAGATGATATCACGCTACGCTTAGGGAGAAGAACTGTTATCCCTGGCTATTTTGATGGTGAGTATTTCACAGCTTGTAAACACTATGCACCAGGCATGATCTCTCCTTTAGCAGAGGCAAACAGTTTTATCATCACTGATGAAAATTGTGCAAAAATTCCAAAAAACTCCCTTGTTAAAACAATTAGCACAAAATTTAACTTCTGCAGTGCACAGTTTATTCCACTGAGTTCTATCTAAACACTGTGAGGGTTGAAAAAACTTTCTCCTCTTTTTATCTTTTCAAAGAGCTCTTTGTCTTGAAAATCCTCTAAAACTTGTGGGGAAAAAACAATCTCTTCAAGTTTTATTTCACCCATATTTTTTGAGTAGGCATCCTCCTTAAAACATTGTGCATAACCTGTGGCAGTCTCATGCACTATAACAGAGTGCATTATCACCTCTTTTTCTCCATTTCTTGTTGATGTCAGTGAGAGAAGTTTGTCTATCATAACAAAAATCACGCGTGAAAACTGCTCAGCTGAAGGCGATACTGGAAGTTCTACCCAACGTGCGGAGTGTTTTTTCATATCCTGAATAAATGCAGGATTATCATCTCGCCACAGGGCAATTGCATGATCAAAACTCTCAACCAAATCTTTCATGTTTTGTTTCATTAATCCAAAGTCATAAACCATCTGCCCATTATCTAAAAAGTTGGATGCAAACAGCAATTCAACTCTATAGGAGTGCCCGTGAATGGAGCTTCTACATTTCACAGTAGAGCACCCCCGTACAATATGTGCATTTTCAAATTTAAATAGTTTTCTTATTATCATCTATACTCCTTTATTAGCATCCCAGATTCGTATATGGAGCCTGTCACTAAAGTTATACCCTTTCTCTTTACAAAATGCTATCAATGGTTCTGTATTTTTTTCAAGCTCTTTTTTACTGCTTGCTACTGGCATACAGTAGACTTTTGTCTGTGGCGAATGCATAGTCACGCTTTGAATCTCCTCTTCTAAAGCAAGGTTAATAGACTCTTTATCAATGGAGAATTTAAAAAAAGCATCCTTTGCATTTGAGGCAATATTATATATCACATCTCCACGTAAACGTTTCTCAAGAGGTTCACCCGAATTAAACAACTTCACTGACAAAGCAAATACACACTCTTTATAGACCGGATACTCCTCAAAATCAACATCTAAAGAGCCATTTGTCTCAAAGGTTATCTGATGGCCATCTTTTACTAAAGCTTCCAAAAATTTTATAAATATTGCATCATTTGCATAAATCAGAGGCTCTCCTCCTGTTAAAACTATATCAACCGCTTTTGGCAGTTCATACAAAGAGCGTATGTGTAACAACTCCTCTGCTTTTGTTATAGGAATCCAATTTTGTATAAAATGCTCTCTGTTTACCGCATAGACAGTATCACAACCAACTACAACTACTCCATCTGCTGCTTTTTCTGCACAGCCAAAACCTTCGCAGCGCATATTGCATCCACCGAAACGGAAAAAAAGCGAAGGTGTGCCTCCATATTTACCTTCACCTTGAATGGAGTAAAAATGTTCTACAAGATAGATCATCCACCTGTCTCATAAAAAGCTCTATTGGAGACTTCATCATCCTCTGTGCCCCAACGATTTTTTTCTGGTTTTGTGCGTACCACCTCTTTTAAAACTGCTGCTGCACCTTTAATGTCACCAGCTTTAATAGACTCTGCAATGCTCATCGCCTCATCAAAATATAAACACGGTATCAAATTCCCCTCAGCAGTTAATCGAATACGATTACATTTTTTACAAAAATCATCCTCATGCGGTTCAATGATCCCAAATCTATATCCATCTTTCATTCTGTAATAATGTGAAGGGGATGCACCATCAAAACCTTCATCTTCAAATGCATACTTTTGTCTAAGTATCGCTAAAATCTCTTGCGACTTAACACCTAAAACATCTGCTTTTGCAAATCTATTTTCCATATACTCTATGAAACGAATACTCATACCACGCTCTTTAGAGTACTCTAAAACATCAATTATCTCATCAGCATTTATATTTTTCATAGGAACCATGTTTACTTTCACTTTTAGTCCAACTTGCAAAGCCTCTTGCACACCGTCAAGTACATTTTTTAAAACATCTTTTCCTGCTATTGCCTGTGCAACTTCTGGTTTGAGTGTATCTATACTTACATTTATACGTTTGAGTCCCGCATCTTTAAGCCTTTGCGCGGCACCTTTTAATAAAAAGGCATTTGTTGTCATTGCTAAATCAATTGAAGGTTCATACTCATAAATCATTTTAATGAATTTATCCAAATCTTCACGCAACAGTGGTTCGCCACCAGTTATACGAATCTTTTTCACACCCTCATCAATTGCAACTTTTATAAACTCAAACAGCTCTTCAAAAGTAAGTAAATTCTCTTTTGGAACCCATGAAAATGGCTTTTCAGGCATACAGTACTGGCATCTGAAATTACACCTTTCAGTTACTGATACTCGCAAATAATCAACAACTCTATCATAGCTATCAATGAGCATTTTTTTCCTTTATTTCAAGAGTTTTACAGAGTATATCATGCAAAGCTTTTTTATCTTTTCTGTATAAAGGGAGAATTAATCCTATAAGTATAGTAGCGGAAAATAAAAAAGCAATAAAGCGACAAAACGCACGAAAAAAACTTATATTTTTTAAGGTTTTTGCATCTACTACTTTTATTTCATAGGCTTTTTTACCAGGAGTCTCTCCAAGCTTACTAATAAAGAGTGCATAAATAACTCCATAAAGCACTACACCCATCAAAGGAGCAATTTGTGAGGAGAGAAAATCCTCTTTTCCATCCATAACCACATAAGCAATGAGATATAAAATAGGAGCATATATCATAAACAAATCTGTAATGAGTGCTTTTATTTTATCAGGATATGAGGCATATATAACTGTAGGGGCTTTTTCTTTTTTGTGCTGTTGCTTTTTTTTTACATCTCTAAATCTCATAGAGATGATTATAGCAGTATTATGTTTAAATAAGACAAAGAGTACTCAAAAAGAGTACTCTTAAAAAGGAGCACTTTAGTGTAAATCTCTCCAAACCTCTTTTTTCCAAAGAATTGCAAAGATTGCAAAGATTAACATGTAAATCATTACATATTTTCCAACTGTTTCACGTTCATGACGTTTTGAGTCACCTACATCTTTAAGATGCTCAATTACTTTCTCAGCAGATTCTGCACTTACACCAACGCGTGGCATTGCAGTTCCTTTAAGATAGTTTTGAGGATTCTCTATAAAAGTTTCAATATAGTGCTCACCACGAGAACGAATATACATACTCAAATCAGGAGGCAGTGTTCCCATATATTTTGCTAAATAGTCCTGATAATCCAGTAGTTGTGTCTCAAATGCAAGCTCATCTTGTTTTTTCTTAAATTTTGGTTTTTCACCAATTTGTGTCCAGTTTCCATAATTAACAGCATGACATCTCCCACATGCAGTCTCAAATGCCATTTTAGGTGTCAACTCCTCTTGTTTAACAGCTATAGAGCGTAAATATGCAACAATATCTGCAACCTCTTGCTCTTTATCATCTCCTGTAGCATAGTACTCTGACATTGGGTGCATTTGACCTTTTGCAGGATCAAATTTGTGCTCAACCATTAAAGCATGTGCTGGGTTTTTAATGAGGTTTGCTAAGAACTTTTCATCAAATACAACACCTGCATTACTTAAATCAGGTGGGTTTACACCAAAAGTTGCTGCTGCAGATACAGCGTCCATTGGAGCCTGAAAACCTGCAACTTCAATACCATGACAACCTATACATGCAGATACTAAATCTTTACCACGCGATGCATCACCTTTTTTTGTTACTGCCGGTAGATCTTTATAAGCAAATCCGTCACTCTCAAAATGTTTATGCATTTGAGAGTGTGCAAAAGGCTCAACCAAATAGTACGTTACAAGAGTAAAAAATGTTACTACAGCTAATATCAATAATTCTTTCATTTTTTATCCCTTATACTTTTTTTTCAAATTTTGTAATAAATGGAAGCACTATCCATAAACCAATAAAGAGTAGTGCCGCATACAAGCCAATAGTACTAAAAATACCTTCAGGTGGAAGTTTTCCCATACCTGTAAGTATAATCATATCAATAAGCATCGCCCAAAACCAGTATTTAAACAGACCTCTACGTGATGCAGGAACTGCATTTGGACTTCTGTCTAAAAACGGTAACAAGAAAAAGATTACCTGTGCAAAAGCAAATGCAATCAGACCAACATTTGTAGAAAATGGACGTAAAATTTCATATGACCACAAGAAGTACCACTCTGGATAGATATGCGTAGGAGTCTTAAGACCATCTGCTGGGTCAAAATTCACCGGATCCATTGCAAAATCATAATGATAAAATACCAAATAGAAGAAGAAGATAAGGTAAATTGACACCACCATCATATCTTTTGACATAAAATCATTTACAAATGCTATAACTTTTGACTCTTTTTTATTTCCCGCTTTATATTTTGCAGCCTCTGCTTCAAAATCAATCTCTTCACCATCTTGATTGTTTACATGTGGAATACGTAGTGCTCCAAAATGTAGTACTATTAGTCCTATAATTGCTAAAGGTATAAGCAGTACATGTAGCATAAAGAAACGGTTTAAAAATGCCTGTGCAGGAATATAGTCTCCACGAATCCATTCAACCAGACCATCAAGCTGTAATCCACCCATACTAAAAAGGTTAGTAATAACCATACCTGCCCAGTAAGACATCTGCCCCCACGGTAACATGTAACCAGAGAATGCTTCAGCTGAAAACGCAACAAAAAGGAGCATACCTGAGATCCAAATCATCTCACGCCCCTTTTTATAAGAACCATAATAGATTCCAGTAAACATATGTATATAGATAATCAAAAAGACTACCGATGCAGCCACACCATGAATATGTCTCCATAACCATCCATAACCAACCTCTTGCATGATAGTATAATTTACACTATCAAATGCCAAATCAACATTTGGTTGATAATACATCAATAAAAATATTCCAGAAACAAGTAATAGTGCAAATGTGATCGCTAAGACCATTCCCATTGCCCATAAAAAGTTAATATTTTTTGGAATCCAATACTCTGTTGCCAAAACACGACGAAGTGTATCAATCGCTAAGCGTTGATTTAACCAATCATGCAGGCTTTTTGCTTTTGTAAAATGTGCCATTTTTTTCCTCTCTTAAAGCGTTATGCCAGTTTCTTTCATTTTTTTATACTCTGGACCTTCTTCACCCAAAACCAACTTCATTCCATCAATTCTAAATGGAGGAATATCAAGCCCACGCGGTGGTGGAGATTTGGTAACCATACCCGTATCATCGTACAATCCACCGTGGCATGCACAGAGAAAGCTTTTTTCATCTGGATTATATCCAGGTATACATCCAAGGTGTGTACACAGACCAATTGTTACCATAAAGTAGTCATTCCCTATTTTAACAAGTCTTTTTTTATCTATTTCTCCTAGAGACTCCCCTGTAATTTGACTTTTATTTTCATCAAGAGTATCAATCATCTCTTTAGAATGTTTTAAAACAAAGATAGGTTTCCCTCTCCATTTTTCAACAACCAATTCGTTCTCTTTATATGCTGTCATATCAAGTGTTGTAAACCCAGCTGCTTTCACACTCGGCAGTGGATCCCAAGATCTCTTCATGGCATACAATGAAGCCACAGCACCTACGCCTGCAACAGCACCAAATGCTTTGCCCATAAAACCTCTACGGCTACTATTTTTCATATTCTCTCACTTCATTATGAATTTTCTTTCTTTATTATATACCAAATAAGTTTTAAGTAGTTATAAATTTAATCTTTATTTTAGAAAGTTACTGATTTTGTTACTATTATATTCAGTATTGCCATTTTTTCTTTCAATTATCACATCTAAGTGATGAGTTGTTGGTGGATTTACACAGTACGGGCTCTAAGTAGATAGTTTGCTACCATAAAATCTAGCTTTGTATCGATGTCGATAGACCTCTCTTGATCCATCACATAGGCATATATCTTCTCTTCTAAAAAAAAGCTCTTTTGCTCTAAAAGTTTTGTAACATCTGCGATATATATTGCACCATTTAAACGATAGTATGTTTCTAAATCTTGACTGCGTTTATTGAGTATCTCTTTGTTTAAAAAATTTGCCATGCTTTTATCTTCTGGGAGTCTATTAGACCAAAGCGGTGAGTGTTCCATCTCACACACACTTATAATAGCATCAGCATCTTTTTTATCTAGTAGCTCTATTGCCTTATCGATATCCTTGCTCTCTCTTAGAGGACTAGTAGGCTGCAATAAAACAACATGTGTGTACTCTTTTTTAAGATTTTTTATCAGATGCTCTACGGTATCAAAGGTTGTAGCTGTGTCGCTTGCAAGTACTGCAGGTCGCTTTAATGCTCTCACACCCAAAGCGTGGGCAATATCTAATATCTCATCATCATCACTTGAGACAACAACCGCATCAATATACTTACTCTCTTTTGCTGCCTCTATACTCCATGCAATCAAAGGCTTTCCTGCCAAATCTAAAATATTTTTACGAGGCAACCTTTTAGATCCACCTCGTGCAGGAATAACAGCTAAAAAAGTTCTCTCATGGAGCATTAAAATATCTCTTTATAGGCAACTTGTGCCTGTTCAAAATCACTCACTCTTCCGATATCCAACCAATACTCATGGATAGGAAACGATACAGTTGTAAGCCCATCTTTTATAATATCTTCAAAAAGTGTTGGCATATCGTAAAACTCATCTTTTGGAATATACTCAAAAACTTGAGGAGAGAGCATGTAAATACCTGCATTGACAAAAAACTTATGCACAGGTTTTTCTTCTATTGAGAGAATACGACTTCCCTCTGTTTGAATCACTCCATAAGGCACTTGATAGTCATACTCTCGCACACACATAGTCGCTATGGCATTTTCAAAAGAGTGATAATCAAGCAAATGCTCAAAATTTACATTAGTGAGTAGATCTGCATTCATTACAAAAAAAGGCTCTTGAGGGCGATCTTGTATCAAAGAGAGCGACCCTGCTGTTCCAAGGCGTTTCTCCTCTTCAATATAATCTATATTCACTCCCAATGCACTTCCATCACCAAAATATTTTTTAATCATATCTGCTTTATAATTGACACTTATTGTGATATTGATAAAACCATATTTTGCAAAATTCTCTATAATTGTTTCTAAAATCGGTCTATTACCAACTTTTAAAAGAGGCTTTGGAGTATTTTGTGTAAGTGGACGCAGTCGTGTTCCTAAACCTCCTGCCATTAAAACTACACGATTCCTTTTTGTATTTGTTTTGAGTAGTTTTGCCAAGTCTTCAATCTTAACAAGTCTGCCCTCATCATCGACAATAGGAATCTGATAAATCTGTTTTCGAATTGCTTTTTGAATGATACTCTCTTTTGCATCATTAATATTTGCAAGTGTAGGTTTTTTAAAGTAGATATTCTCTATTGAGGAGTTCAAAGTTAGCCCACTTAAAAGCCCTCTGCGTATATCGCCATCTGTTAAAGTACCAAGTAACTTTTCATCTGCATCTACTATCAGTGCTATCTGCATAGCTCCCTTATCTATAACTGATAGTGCCTCTTTTATGGTTGATGTTGGCTTTAGTGTTATATCTTTATAGTTTTTCATATCTACCCAAATAGTAATTTTTTAATATACTCTACACTATCTCTTTTAAAAGTATAAAACTCTCAGCATATTCACACCCACATGTAGCACCTCTAAAGGTAGCCAACGCTCTTAAATTTCTTTCACTTCGTGGAAATGGATGATTGCCTAACTCACTCTTAAATATATTCATAATATCTATTTTTTTATCCATATATTTGCTGATATCTACAAAAACATTTGGTATAAAACTATCCTCTTTTGTACTTGGAGCAAACTCAGTTTCACTTAATGTCTCCATCATATATATTTTTTTGATAAATGGATATCTAAACGACTTTGTGCAACTATAGCTCACTTCAAATATTTTTCTATGATCACTATGAACATCACTTTTGAATGGTAAATATATTATATTTGGCTTTACTTCATTGATAACTTTTGAAATTTTACCTATGAGTTCACTCATACTATACTCATCCACTTGCATTGTTTTTAGTTGTAAATTAGTTACACTATCAAAACCATACATTTTAGTAACTTCTTCAATCTCTTTTTCTCTAATCCTATAGAAATCTTCTGTTTCATTCGTCTGTGTACAAATCAACCAATGTATCTCATCGCCACTATCTTTATGTTTTAATAATGTTCCACCACAACCAAGAGTTTCATCATCTGGATGAACAGCTACTATTAGTATTTTATTTTTCATTGCAATTCACCTTTAATGGATCTTCGCTTTTAGTAGCCATGCTTTTAAAATCTATCTGCTTAATCAACTCATAAGCTTTTCTAGCACTATTTCCATCTCCATAAGGGTTTTTCAAATCTTTCAAACTCTCTAAAAATTCTTTAGAACTAGCTGTATCAATTGCATTAGCTATCTCTTGAAAACTATTACCACAAAATATAACGTTTCTGTCTGCATACCTTCCAAGTTGTCTAAGACCGACATTTATAGCTGGTATTTTAAAACTAGCAGCCTCATAAATTCCAGAGGAGGAGTTACCTATAATAAAATCACACCTTGAAAATATATTTAAAAATAGATCTCTTTCAAGGTTTTTATAAAAAATAAACTGTTCTACATGCTCATACTTTTTAATAACACTATTTATTTCATTATAACCAGGGTCAGTATTTGGATAACTTACAAATGCAAATATCCTCTTTTGAATCAATACTTTTAAAATATTCTCAAAAACAAAAGCACTATCCTCACCAAAAATAGGATGAAAAATCAACAGTGAGAAGTTTTTAGGAATTTTTTTCATAAAGGAATCATCTATTCGTATATTTTTAACACCTATTAGTCTATCTAGGCTTATGCTACCTATATTAAAAATTCTTTTTTCACTTTCTCCTAATGCTAAGAGTCTCTGTTTGTGTTCGAGAGTGGAAACAAAATGTAAACTTGATAACTTTGAAGTTGCATGCCGTATATATGTATCTTGATGCCCATCAACTTCATGGTCACCTCCATAAAAATGAATAGTTGGAATATTTAAATATGTTCCCAATAATGCACCAACCATAACATCTTCCCTATCTCCTGCGTATAATAAAACATCTGGAGCAAAATGAGCTACTATATCAATACAATTTTGCAATAACAAACTAGCTGTTTTTAATCTAGATTTCAAACTATCTGAATGAATTAAAGTCTCGATTTCTAATAAAATTTCAAACCCATCTTTTACTATTTGATCAATGGTATAACCAAACTCTCTAGATAGATGTGCTCCTGAAACTAAAAGTCTAAAATCTATAGACTCATCTTTATCTAAAAGAGCATATAAAGGTGATAATAGATCATAATCAGAGCGTATAGAGGTTAGTGCTAAAATTTTCACAATTTCCCTTTCAAAAGCTTTCTTGCATTATCTGCACCAAGATTAAACGCTATATCTAGTGCTGACAACCCTGTTTGAAATGTGGAGGCATTTTTTTGATCATAATTAGGATGAATAAAAGACTGATAACTTAACCTTATGTTATGCTTTGCAAACTTATTTTCATCTTGATAGCTTTTTGCTCCTACACCTGATAGATATATGGTTGCTTGTGATCTCTTAAGCAATGCAATTAGCAAATCATCTTTAACCAAACTATTATCCAGTTCTAGTTCTGAAGCCAATACGATTTTAGATTTTATACCAAATATATCATTACTAGCAAACATACTATCTAATAAAATATCTATTAGAAATTCATACTTTTTTGTATATATTTTTTCAATATAGGGATATATCTCATCAAAAAAAGGATGTTTTTTATAGTTTGCTATCATAAACCCACTATGCTTTTTCTGCCACTTTTTATCAACAACACGTAGCTCTTTTATCATCTTCTTTTGATACTCTTTTTTTTCTATAGGTATTACTAAATACTGTACCTTGCCTGTATGATTTAAAAAAATATTCCGAGACTGAAATGCATTGTCATTTAACTGCACTGTATCCAAAACAATAAAAGTATCACTCTTATTTATCTTATCCAAAAGCCCTAGCCATGGAAAATAGCTAGGCTGATGAATAGAAACTTTCATTATTTTTGAAACACGCCATAATAGTGCGAATGATAATCCTCTCTCATATAAGAGATACGCTCTTCATGCCCTATATCTATGGTTTTAAATTGACTAAAATAGCTCTCAAACTCTTTCTCATCATTAGGTATCACAACTACGCACCCCTCCTGATTAGCTATACCACTGTTAATCATATATGTATTTTTATCTTGTCTTTGAGAGTTTTTACGACTCACATCTCTAGGTGTTGCCAAGGTTGTAATGAGTAGTCCCCCTTTTTTAAGATATTTATGCAAATATTCAATGACTTTATGGAGACTATCATCATTATTATAGGACAAAACATGCCAAGCCACTATCAAGTCAAACTTCCCTTCAAACTCTGAAATAAACTCATTATCTGAAAGGACTAAGTTCTCCTTTTTAAAATGTTCAAACCCTTCTAGCCTCATGGCTGTGATATCCTTAGCTTTTGGAGAAACCTCCAAACCATAAAACTCCGCTACCTTGTCTATGATAAACTCCGAATTATTTCCTGATCCAAAACCATAATCCAAGCACACTACCTCTTGCGGCAATAGATGCTTGATACGATGGTAGGTTACAACTAATGCTTCATTTGGGTACTTTAAATATGAATCACCTTGATTGTATATCTCTTCCCATGCTTTTTTATTTTCTTTCATATTACTCCTTTTATTTTGGTGTAAGCATTTTTTACTACATCACTTTCAAAAAAAAGCCCCTCTTCACTCAATATCCCAATATTTACAAGGTTTTCGATATTTAAGCTATTAATACTCTTTTTTAGATCATTTATTATCTCAATATTGTTTTGACTCAACAAAGGAAACCCGTTATCTAAAATCTCAGTCTTGATAAATGCAATTTTTGTATCTTTACTCATTATTTTATACTCAATCAGCTCCTCTATAAGCTTTTCTTGAAGTGCATTTACATCTATCTCCTCAAACTCAACACTTTCAATACCTACACGATACAAACCATTTGCAAATGCTCCATTGCAATAGTTATAGTAATTATCAATCCTAAATACCTTTGTCCCCTTATCATACGAATAAATAAAACTCAACTCTCCGCATTGAAGAGGTTTGTCAATTAATAGGTTAGTAATGATTGTTTTTGGATGAGTATCAAAAGTATGTTTTGATGTGTCAATATTAAGAAGTTTGGAGAGAGGATAATATCCAACAGATGAAACCAAAGTATCTACGGCATAATTAGTATCGTTAATTTTTATCTCTTTTATTCTATTGTTATTTAGTTTTAGATCGGTAACCACGGAATTTTTATGAAAAACAACTCCCATCTCCTCAAGCTTTACCTCTATAGCGTCAATAACCCTATAAATACCATAATCTCTGGGATATCTGGACTTAAAAGTAGTCAGATACTCCTCTGGTAAATTTAGCTGATTTGTGTAGCTTAATCGTGAACCGATATTTTTAAGATGAACAAACTCTTTCATTACAGCCTCTTTAAAGAGTCCTATTCTTGTAAATTGAGTTAAAAAAAGCACCATTACATTTAGCTCTTTAGGGTGTCGTTTATAAAGTTTTTCTACTGCAGGTGTAATAATTTCATCAGAAATCTTTTTTCCAAAAAGATGAAGAGAATAGGAATACGCATCTCTTTTATACATATCATCAAAGCTTTCTGTACTCTCACCTATATTATCAAAAAAATCTCCTATATACTCTGATAAATTTTTATTATCTAACAAATCTATAAATGGTGAATTTTCTTGAAGCCTTTTATTATACATTAGTCCTGTTAATGCTCTTCTTTGTCCGTTAATAGTTGTAGTAACTTGCCACTTATCTTCAGGAAGTAAGTTGTAGTAAAAGTCGTCTATTTCTTCAATACCTGTCTCTAAAATATTGTGAGCTCCATAATCAAAATGCCCATGCTCACCATAATCAAATGATTTTAAAAGCCCGCCTAACCTATCACTTTTTTCAACTATATGTACCTCA